>DAOVFI010000616.1 GCA_030673005.1 Planctomycetales bacterium | reverse complement strand
GGGAAATCTGTTAGGCGTGGAGTTCCTGAATGCCGAGCAGGCCGACACGGAACTAATGCATCGGCTTGCAGAACAACTGAATACTCCTGAACTTGCGGGGATCGATCTTGCCGAAATGTGCAAAACGCCTGCATAAGTACCTTCCGCACCCTACGCCTGCGCCTGTCTTTTCTTTCCCACGATGGATTGATACAGATCGACCAGTTGCGTCACCATTTTCGACGGCGAGTGATTTTCGCGCAGGTGCGCCAGTGCGCTTTCGGCCAGTTCTCCGGCGGCGGGGTGATTGTCCATCAGGGCGGCGAGTTTGGCGGCCAGTTCGCCGGCGTCGCCGGCGGCGTATATCAGGGCGGTCTTGTCGGGGATGATAAAGTCGGACGCACCGGCCCCGGCCGCGAGTGTCGGCACGCCGCCGGCCATGGCCGAGAGTAACTCTATTTCCACGCGGTCCGACGGAACCGGAGCAATGAAAATGTCGGCTGCCTTGAGGAGTCCCTTCAGTTCGTCGGGCTTCTGGCGGTCCACGAATGTCAGGTCCCGCGTCAGGTCCAGTTTATCGGCCAGTCGTCGAAGCGGCCTTTCGGCCCGTCCGTTGCCCACGAGGAAGAAGACGCATTCCCGCCGGTCCGCCAGCGTCTTTGCAAACGCCTTCAGGACCGTCGAAAACGACCCGGCGCTGTCGAATTCGCCGGCGGCGATAATGGCCGTTACGTGGTCCGGATTGAGGAAACAGGTGGCCCGACCGGCCAGGTGTACGCCCGGGCGCAGCAGGTGTACCGTTCCGGCCTCGACCGAACGCGAATTCAGCAGGCCCTGCCGAACAGGCTCGGAGGCCGCCAGGATCGCCCGGCAGTTCGCTGAATCCGTCTGGTCGCCTCGCGATGCCTTTGACCCGGGCAGGGTCTTCTCCAGTTTTTGCAGGTTCGCATGGAGCGAATACGCCCCGACGACGTAGTCCACGTCAATCCCGGCCGCCAGTGTGCGGGTCAGAGACGCCGCATCGGCGTCCAGGGCGTGCAGGAGCGAAATGCCGCACTGATCGACCTGGCGTACCAGCGACTCGATCGCCCGGCTGCGGAAAAACGGCAGGCGGGTAATGTCGTACCTGATAACCTGCACCGGCGGAGCGGGTATGCCGTCGATGTCCGCTCCGAGAGGGCAAACCAGAGTTACCGGAAGCGGCTGGTCCAGCAGGCCCACGATTACGTGCCTTACTACCGGACCGAGATTCCGCAGCGTATCCGGGCCTGCCACCAGAGATACGTGAACGGGCTTGCCGCTACCGCTGCTTAAACCTTTTTCGGTCGATGCCGACGTGTTGTTGGTTGGACGCGATGACATATGTCTGCCATATTGTAACGAAAAATGTCTGCAAGGTGTGCAGGTTTTGCTTGCCATGCCGACTTGTCTCGGCGAAGCGAAGCGGAGACGGAAGCCTTTGCGAAGGCAGGTTTCCTGCACCTGCCTGCCGGCGGAAAAAGAATC
>DAOVFI010000357.1 GCA_030673005.1 Planctomycetales bacterium | reverse complement strand
GGTTGTCTATAGGTCCACAGGCCGATGAACAGAGACGTATAAGGCAGGTCGGTTTTGCGGTATTGAAGATTGTGCTTGCAGGCGATCTTGCCGTTGACGGTCCAGGTAAGCCCACATTGCCCGTCCCAGGCGATTTCGATTCGGTTGATGCTATTGGGCGTAATTTTAACCTTGGGACTGGCCCAGACCAGTCGGCCCGAAACTATCAGGAATGAACGACTGTTTCGATAGGCCCCGAACTCGAACCGCAAACGGCGAGTATTGTGCCGTTTCGTCGGATCATTTTCCGGTTGCAGGAACATTGTTCCTGTAAGGTTTTGCTTCCCGCGGGCGCGGAAGGTGAATAACAGGGGCTTGTCGGCGCGGAAACGCAGACGGCTTACCAGGTCGCCGTGCTGCCTGGAATGCGGTGTGCAGGTGAGGATGCCTTTGGTGCGGAGGACTTCCCATTTTCCCTTCCCGACTTGCCAGTCGTCGAGTTGTTTGCGATTGGTGAAGTCGTAGGAGAAGCGGACGAGGTTGTCTTTTATAACTTCGATTTTTCCGTCGAGGCCGCCGTAATTTTTCTTCAGACGCCGGATGAACCGATCTGCCGGGCTGTCCCCGGCCAGTCGCTCGAGTTCGCCCAGCAGCAGGCGTGATTTGACGGCTTCCATGCCGGCGGGTTTACCGGCCAGCAGGCCCCGGCAGAGGTTCATCCCCGCAGTGGCGATGCGGACCCTTGCCTGTTCGTTTTTAGCGGATTTCGCCGCCATGCTGAGTTGCTCGATTGCCTTGTTACAGGCAGCGACCGGGGGGATTTTTCGGGGATTTTTCAGGAACGCGGCGGCAATGGCAGCGGATGATTCGTACTGATTTTCCGTCCCGGAGAGATACGAATCGGCCTTGGGAATGTCCCCCTCTTCCAGAAGGTATATCAGTCCGAGACTCCGGCAAGCCGTCTTTTCGGCGGCCAGGTCGTTTGTTTCCTTTGCACGTCGCAGCCGGGCCTCGAATCTGCGAATCCGCACAAGGCGGTCCTTCATCGCCTTCAAGGCTTCCGTTACCGCTTCGATATCGACCTGCTGTTTGCGGAGTTTGTGCGCTCTGGCCATGGCCCGCACATCGGTGAGGACGGAATCGGCCTGCCTGATATTCCTTTCCCGCATCAGCGCCCCGATCAGGGCGAGTTCGGCCTTGACCAGCGCCGACGCCAGAGGCGTTCGGGCTTTGACCGAATCTCCGCTCCTGCGGGCGAAGGTGTATCGCCGCTCGGCGATTTGAACGGCCAGTCGGCATTTTTCCATCGGCGCGAGCGGTTTGAGTGTGTCGGCCAGTGAAAGTGCTTCGTTTGCCAGTTGCGTCGCTTCGGCGTTTCCAACCTCAGCGGCTAACTTGACGGCCTCCATTGCCAGCAGGTGCCGCAGCAATGTCGGATTGACCGAATCGGCGGCGGCAAGGAGCATCTCCCTCGCAAGGGCGACGTCGTCGGCGGGATCGCGCGAGGTTCGGACCTGGGTGATGCGCTTTCCGTACAGTTCGGTGATGAGTCTGGATTCCGCCGTCGGTTGTGTTGTGGGATTGGCCCCGCCGCCGACTTCGGACAACAATACCAATATCGTTAGTATGATGCGCCAATCCATGGCTTCCTTTCGCAAATATAAAGGCTGATGTTCTATTCCGCCGGTACCTATTATACTCAACACATTCTGTGCGGGAAAGCATCGCATATTACCCAAATTGACCGATTTCGTGATACGTGGCACGGGCGTCTCGTCCGTGCGTGGAGAAAAGTATCATGGCCGATACGGTTTGAGTTAATTTCTCACAGGCAGCCAGGTCGGCGGCGAGGGGCGTTTTGACGAATCGCCAAGCATCTTCTGCCAGGCCTCGTCGGTCAGTCGGTCTTTCATCGGCTGCTTGAATTCGTAGTAACTGAATACTGCTCCGTTCAGTGTGGTCATCTTCCCACCCAGCGACATTCTGACCGTCAGCAGGAACGGTGTGCCGACGCCTTCGGCAAGCACTACCTTGGCATTCGTGTCGGTGTGGACGTCGGCAATCAGGGCCATCTTCGAGTCCGTCTCGGACAAGACTTTTTTGCGGAGTTCCGCCGGCAGGACCGTTGTCTGCTTCAACGCCCCCGCCACGCTGTGAATGAATCGGTCATCCTCTTGAGTCAGGGGCTTACCGGCGATTTCTTTCTCCGCGATGTCGGCCAACTTCTCGCAGATTCCGGCGAACTGTTCGTAGTTGTTTTCCAGGCCCTTGGGCATGACGCCGAGTGCCGCGAGGTCTTTTTGCATCTTTGCGACCATTTTTCCGATTCTGCGGAAGACCTCCGGCTGCGGCTCGACGTAGCCGGGCAGGACCCTCGGCCGGCGCGGCATACCCCTGGCCGTAGGCGTGTAACTCTGCTTGACGTAAAGGATCGTGTCGTGTCGCAGTTCGGCCCAGGATGCCAGCGAGGTGGACAATTGCTTCCGCATCCAGCCGCGGCTGCGCAGGCAGGCCGGGACGCGCTTCGATTCAATCGGCTTCATCATCGGCTGGAGCGCGTCCAGCCAGGCGTAGTAAAGATTTTCCGATTTTCGCTCTGCCATCATCTTGCCGACGTCCCTGCGTAGGAAGGCGAGCATCTCGTCGTAGCCTTTGTATTCGGTGTCGCCGTCGGCCTTGAGTATCGCCAGCGCCTCATCACAGCCGAAGACAGCCATCACGTCCAGCCCGCGCGGCATGAAACGGCGTTCCGGCGGACGCATGTAGATATTCCTTCCCCACGTGAAGGGGCGGGGCTTTCGGCTGCCGGTGTAAGGCAGCGGGTGGACCGGCACGCCCTCGCCGAACTGCCGATGTTCTGCGCCCTTTCCGGTCGCATCTGTTACGAGGCATTGAGTGATGTAACTGTCCGGCGTGAACCGCTGTGCTATGAAGCAGAAGCCCTTGCGCCCCGCGCCGGATGAATCAATCTTCGGCTTGCTAAACTCGGCGGCCAACTTGGCGAACCGGCGAATCTTTTCCTTTTTGCCGAGATCGAACAGGCCCGGCAACTTGCCCCAGACCTTCTCAGCGAGGGCCTTGACCTCCATCGGATTGAGGTCTTCGGTCCGCCCGGCGAACAGGACGGTGG
>DAOVFI010000628.1 GCA_030673005.1 Planctomycetales bacterium | reverse complement strand
GTTATCAACGCCGGACCGAACGAGCACCCGATCGCCGCAGCGGTTGAGGATGCGATGGAGCATCCGCCGATACTCAACCTCGCTTTTGTCCCGAACACGCTTGGGCTGCTGAAGGCGATGGTTCGCATCTCGGACCTGATGATTACCAACGATACCGGTCCGCGTCACTTTGCAGCCGCCTTCGGCGTGCCGGTTGTTACCATTTTCGGACCGACGGACCCGGCCTGGACGGAAATATACTATGATCGTGAGCGGATCGTCCGCGTGGACGTTACCTGCGGGCCGTGCCGAAAGAAGGAATGTCCGCTGCCGGACGGGCCGGAGCGGCATCAGTGCATGTTGAAGATTCAACCGGAGACGGTTCTGGAAAAAGCGGAAGAATTGTTGAATCTGAAGTAGAATTCATTCATCTGGTGGCACGGTCAAGTCGAAGACTTGGCCGTGGACGGCGACACCACGGCCAAGCAAGGTCGAGGCCAAAAGGCCTCAACCCCGCTTAATCGTGCCACCCATCTGAAGAATATTAAATCAAGAGGCGGCCTTTTGAACGGCGAGCAGGAAATATTGAAGCGTGAGGGTCTTGACACACTGTCCGGTGCGTTCGCTTATACCGGCGGGGAAGAGTTGTCCAAGCCGGGACTGGGCACGCGGCAGCGCTTCAGCCTTTTACTGACGGATGAGACAGGCCAGACAGTTCGGTGGTACCTGAAGCGTTACGGGCCGGACCCCTGGCCGGTCCGCTTGCGGCGGCTGTGGCGCGCCGGTCCGGCTCGGCGCGAGTTCAAAAACATTCGCCGGTTACAGACCGCCGGCGTGCCGACGATGCGGGCGGTGGCGATGGGCGAAGAATCCGACGCACTCGGCGTCCGGCGGAGTTACATCATCGCAACTGCCGTGCCGGGCGAGGCGATGGAGCGATGCTTCGACGATTTCCTGACACGCCACGACCTGGACGGGGCGATTATGAAGCGGTTCAACGACGCACTGGTCAATCTGGTCGGCTCGCTTCATTCCGCCGGCCTGGTCCACCGCGACCTGTACGCCTCACATATATTCCTGGACGAAACGCCCACCGGTCTGAAATTATATTTAATCGACCTGGCGCGGGTCTTTTCGCTGAAGTTGCGAACCTTCCGCTGGCGCGTTAAAGACCTGGCGCAGTTGAAATACTCGATGCCGACGGCGTGGGTGGAGAGGCACTGGGATGATTTTCTGCGGCGCTATCTTTCCAATGCCGGACTGGTGAGTTTCTGGTCGGAGGCGATTGATCGGAAAGTCGCCTCGATGCGACAAAGACAACGGAAAAAAATCAGCAAGGATACAGGGGATTCAGGGGATAATAAACATATAATTTAGTTTTATCCCGTGTACCTCCTGCATCCCTGCTTATCTTTTTGGAAACATCCAATTGAGAATTGCCCTTGTCATTGAGAAGATGGACTCTGCCCGTGGCGGGCG
>DAOVFI010000496.1 GCA_030673005.1 Planctomycetales bacterium | reverse complement strand
CGCGGCAGTCGCCATCGCGCCGTGAGTCTCTTCCAGTTCCTTGAGCCGGTCAGCATGGGTGGCTACGGCTTTCACTACTTCCCGAAGCAATTTGTTCAAGTCCATATCGTCATCCTTTCAAATACGGGGCCGGGAAAAAGTCCCGGAAGCGCACAAAGGCGTCAGCCGGGTGAAAATCCCAGCCCCTGGATTGTTAGCCAAATATGCCATCGCCGTGATTGCGGCCCGAGTCGGGTAAATCATCCGCCGGCGCGTCGCTGAGGTCGGCCTTGAGCCGCTCCGTCTTGGTCGTCGGCGGGGCTTCGGGTTCAAGAATGTCGCGCACCTCACGCACTTGCAGGGGTTCGCCGGCCTCCGCCGCGTTCTCCACTTCCAGGGCAAGGTTCATTTCGCGGCTGGACGGGAGTAACTTGTATAATCGCCGGACTGCCGTTTTTGCCCACATCTGTTCTACGACTTCCGGCTCCCGCGCCTGCCAGGGGGACTTACTGGAACTTGCGCCCCTTGACCGTGCCTTGATAACGGCAACCTCCCGCGCCGTCATGTAGACGAAGGTTTTTTTGCCGTCAAGCAGGGTCGCCACTGCGTAGACGCCAATTGCAATGCCGGGGTCTTCATCCTTTGTCGGCACATGCTTGAGCGCGGGGGAGAGGCCATACTCATAATCAAACTCATCCTTCTCGTGGACCACGCGGGCTTCTACGATAGCCACCTTGCCGCTTCGGTAGGCCAAATCTACCAAGCCGCGATAACCGGGCTGAAAAGTGCAGGTCAACACGTCCTTGACCCGATAGGGGATGAGATACCCTTGTCCACCTGTGCCCGATGGGTCAAGGCCAAGTTGTGCCGCGACAAACGTAGACTCCATGATTGAGATAGGGGCGCATTCCAGGATTTTCGGATTTCGCATACAGGCGAAAACCGTTGACCGGACGAGCCATTCGCCGCGATATTGACGCGGCAAAACGTCTTGGAGTTTCGGCACCAAGTCCATCAGCGCGTGTTCCAGTTCACCGCGATTCCGTATCACCAAAGCGTTAGCCATTTCGTTCCCTTTCAATAGGCGCATGAAATCTACGCCGTCCGTTTTTGTCAGCCTTCCAGGTGAACACGCCCCAAGACGTGTCAACGCCTGCTGCAGTGCCGATATGCGCCTGCAACCGGTTCTGTGTGCGCTTCTTTGCTTCCTCAGCGGCCTTGAATGCGCGTCTGGCCTCCACCACGTCAGCGCAGATGTGTTCAGCCTTGTCGTCGCCGTGAAGTAAGGTCGTGGTCGGGTCGGGATACAGGGCTTTCAGTGCTTCGGCGGCGGAGTCCGTGTGGTCGGGTTCGGGCGGTTGACGCTTCACCACGCAATCGCGCCAAAACGCGGTCGCCTTTGCAACCAATAATTTCTCAAGCCCGGCGTCGCGTTCAATCCGATACTCGCGGTATTCCTGCCCGCCAATAAGGACGGCAAGGTGAACCACGGGTCGGTCAAGAACCAGCATCAGCCCGGCGCACTGGCAAAGATACTCGGTCGGTATTTCGTCCGTCCCGGCCATTCCCCACTTCCAGGACACGCGATAGCCCGCGGACTTTGCTTCTATGATTATGTCGGACTCCGTTCCTACACCGTCGGGGGTCGCCAGAAAAATCACGCCGTCCAGTTCCACCTCAAACGTCTTTTGTGGCCGCTCAATCTTGCAATCGTTCCGGCGGTCGTATTCGTCCAGGATGACCGGCTCTAATACCGTGCCCCAATAAGCGGACTCCTCATCGCCCTGAAACGGCAATGGCTCATCGCCCACCTTGTCTACGTAGACGGCCAATGCCGAAGTATACGGATGTTGGCCGACGATAGCGGCAAGTTGCGTGGAAGTAATTCCGCGTCGCCGTTGAGCAAGTTGCGCGTCAGTCAGAGCCATCAATCTCTCCTTCCTGCAGGCGTTTCGTCATTTCATTTACAACCGTTTCGTGCATCTCGTTGGCCTCCTCGTCTGCCATCTGGTCTACATATCCTATCGCCCATTTGGACTCAAAATCCAACTCCCTCTCCACGTCTGACTCCCAATACCCCCCCACTTTCTTTGCATGAAAAACCAT
>DAOVFI010000163.1 GCA_030673005.1 Planctomycetales bacterium | reverse complement strand
GGCGGAACGCTTTTGGTGCGGTTCGATTAAACCCGTTGGGAAACGGAGCGGTTCGGATGAAATTTGAATGTGAAAAATGCCAGCGCGAAGCCACCGTCCATCTGACCGAAATAATCAACGGTCAGAAGATCGAGCGGCATCTCTGCCAGGAGTGCGCAGCCGCTGAGGGCATCACTATCAAGGCCCAGGTGCCGATCTCCAAGATAATCGAGGAGTTGATGCTCCAGTCGTCGGCACAGAAGGAACTGTCCGACCTGCGATGCGACGTTTGCGGGATTACGTTTCTTGAGTTTCGCCGGAACGGGCTGCTTGGCTGCCCGAACGATTACGACGCGTTCGAGCACGTACTGGTTCCGCTGCTGGAACTGTCGCACGAAGGGCAGTCCTGCCACACGGGCAAGGTTCCGACCAATGCAGCCGAATCCCAGCGCCGCCAGAGCGAACTGCTCCGCCTGCGAGGCCGGCTCAAGGAAGCGATCGCCCGCGAGGATTATGAAGAAGCGGCAGGGCTTCGCGATCGCATCAACGAATTGTCCGAAGGGCTTTTTGAGGAGAAATTGTGAATCTGACGGACCTATCGCGGCGTCCGGCCGGTTGGCTGAAGGAAGAAAGCCCGTTCAGGGACGTGGTGGTCTCCTCTCGTATCCGGCTGGCGCGTAACCTGGCGGGCAGGTCCTTTCTGTCTCGATGCAGCGAAAGACAGGTTCGCGAGATTGCCGAGATTCTGCGGCGTGTCCTGCTGGGCGGCGTCCTGAAAGACGGGGCCTTTTACGTGGACATTGCATCGACCGATCCTCTCGATCGCCAGTTGCTGGTCGAGCGGCACCTGATTTCGCGCCAGCACGCCGAGTCCGACGGTCCTCGCGGCGTGGCGGTCGCCGCCGATGAAACCGTCGCCGTCATGGTCAACGAGGAAGACCACCTCCGTATGCAGGTGCTCACCGGCGACCTGGAACTGGAGGCCTGCTACAGCGAAATATGCCGGCTTGACGAGATGCTGGAGAGGCATCTTACGTTCGCATTTTCCAGCCGATTCGGTTATCTGACCGCGTGCCCGACCAATGCGGGCACGGCCTTGCGCGTCAGCGTAATGCTGCATCTGCCGGCGCTGAAGATAACCGGCGAGATCGAAAAGGTTCTCCGTTCGGCAAGGGACATGCACCTGGCGGTTCGCGGGCTGTACGGGGAAGGCACTGAGGCTATCGGCGATATGTTCCAGATTTCCAACCAGACAACTCTCGGCAAGAGCGAGGAGCAGATTATCGGGGAGTTCAGGGACCAGATCGTTCCGGGCATCATCGAGTACGAGCGCCGCGCCCGCCAGGCCCTGATGGAAAATCGCCGCACCGCCGTCGAAGACCGCGTCTGCCGGGCCTTTGCGGTATTGCGGTCGGCGCGATTGATGTCGTCGGAGGAGACGATGTACCTGCTCAGTCAACTCCGACTCGGATTGAATCTGAAAATAGTCGAAGGCGTTTCGGTCCGGATGCTCAACGAACTTTCCCTGCTGACCCAGCCGGCGCATTTGCAGAAGTTTTACGGGCGGGAAATGGCGCCGTCCCAGCGAGGTAAAGCCAGGGCAAACCTTATCCGTGAAAAACTAGGCGGCCCTCAAAAACGTCCCTCTCGCCGCCGCAAACTTTGACAGGTCCGACAATGGTTAAACTAGGCACAATTGCAGCAATCGGTTTCGACGATTTTGACCCGCCGGAATGGCTGGGGTGTTATCGCCGGTTGGGTTGTCAGGTCGTTCAGGCCTACCGTAACCAGGAGCGTTCTATCTCCGTCGAGCAGATGCGCGACGCGATTGCCTCCGGCGGTATGCCCTGCGACAGCCTGCACGGCGTCTTCGGCGAACAGTTCGACCCGTCGGCCCCGGACGAGCAGGCCAGGCGTTTCGCGGTCGATACCTACAAGCGCGAGGCCGATGTATGTCTCGCCCTGGGCGGCAATCTGGTGGTGGTGCACTGCTCCACTATCCGCCGCGAAGGCGTCCCGCCCGAAGAGCGGTTGCTGCGCGTCGAGCAACTCAAGAAGTCCGTCGCCGAACTGGGCGCATTCGGGGCCGGCGCCGGCATCGAGTACGCCTTCGAGAACCTGCCCGACTATCATGTTATCGGCGCCGACATAACCGAACTTGTCGGCATACTCGCCGACGCGGGCGCTCCGAATACGGGTATGTGTTTTGATTCCGGGCACGCGAACATGGTCGGCGACCCGGTAGCCGCCGTCACCGCAGCCGACGGGGCGATGATCTACGCTCACATCTCCGACAACTCCGGCGCCGGCGACGACCATGATATGATCACCTACGGCACCATCGACGCCGAAGCCATGGCGCGGGCGATGCACAGTATCGGCTACGACGGGACCTTCATGCTGGAGGTCTTCTATTCCGCCGACCGCCTCCGGCAATTAATCGACGAAGGCGCCGCCGAACGACTGGCAAAACTCATCCGCCTGGCAAACGGACAGGATTAGTTAACTTAGGGCTATCCCTTCCTCGCCATTGGATGCGCCTTGTCGTAGGTTTCTTTAAGTCGTGCGGTGGTCAGGTGGGTGTATATCTGGGTTGTGGAGATGCTCTTGTGTCCGAGTAGTTCCTGGACGCTTCGCAGGTCGGCGCCGCGGTTGAGCATGTGGGTTGCGAAACTGTGGCGGAGCGTGTGCGGCGAGATTTTCCCGTCCAGGTCCGATTGTCTGATGTACTTGTCCAGTTTCCGCCGGACCGACCGGTCGCTTATCCGCCCGCCGAGTTTATTGATGAATAATGCTCTTTCGTCGGACCCTGCCCGGCCCTGTCCCGGCTGGAAGAATTCCCGTCTCAAGCGGAGGTATTCCTCGATTGCCGTCGCCGCAGGCGAACCCAGCGGCGCTATCCGCTCCTTCATGCCCTTGCCGCGTACGTGGAGCGTTCCTTCGGTCAAGTCCATATCTTCGATATTCAGACCCACCAGTTCGCTTATCCTCAGGCCGGCAGAGTATATCGTCTCCAGTATCGCCCGGTCGCGCATCGCCGGCATACGCCCCGCCGGCGACGGCTTATCATCTTCGGCCGTCAGCGGAGCCGACAGGAGCCTGGCGACCTGCGCCTCGTCCAGGCAGGCCGGCAAACGCTTGATTTGTTTCGGCGAGCGGACCACAGATGCCGGCGAGGTCTTCATCTGCCCGGTGCGGACGAGATATTTATAGAGGCTGCGCAGGGACGCGAGTTTTCGGGCAATTGTGGAGCGGGAATATTCCTCGTTCCTCAGAACGGTCAGGAACGCCCGCACCTCGGTCGGTTTAGCCGACAACAGCCGACGGGACAAGGTTTTTAACTGAGCCTCATTCAGGACAAGCGGCTCATCACTTTCCGTCGCCCCCGCACCGTTCTCGACGCCGACGAGAAACCGGCAGAACTGCACCAGGTCTGTCCTGTACGACCGGACCGTGTGCTCGGAAAAATTCCGCTGCCGGTCCAGATGCTCCAGGAATTTTACAATAATGACAGGTATCGTCGTCATAGCCCTTGATCGCCAATTCGCGCTCTGTCTTTTCCATCGGCGAAGACGGTTGCGGGGCTTTAGCCCGATGAGATTAGTATGGTGTAAATGAGCGCAGCGAAACGGCAAGCCGACGGGAGGAGGATGTATCTCCAAAAGTCGGCTTGCCGTTCGATACCTTAAATGTTCAAACTCAAATTCAAAGACTCCCTTTAGAACGCCCCCGGCGGCGGTACGGGCTGCACCGGTACCATCGGTCCGGGTCCGGGACCAGGACCCATCCTCATCATCAATAAACCCATGAAGGCCTTGGTAACCTCTCCGACCGTCTTTGTCGGCAGGTAGGCGTTGAACGAGATGGCGTTGCCCTTGATGGACATGGACCCGACAAACGGCTCCTTGGCCGTTATCGGCGGAATCGGCGGCTGCTCCTCACCGATGGCCGCTGATATGTTCTTGATTATGGTGAAGATGTTGCCGACATTAAACAGCCCGACTGCCATTCGCTGCCGCGGCAGCATCGCCAGTGCTTTTGCGGCTTCGGGACTCATGTGGAGCCTTCCCGTCCTGCCCGCTGCCGTCTTAATCGCTTCGGTCAAAAAGCCCTTTCCGCCGCCAATCGTTATCACCAGTGTCTTCGGATCGGTAGAAGCAATCAGCAGGCGGATCTTGTCCTCGCCGAGGATAGCCTTCATCTTATCGCGATCGGCTTCTTCCATCGAGTTGATTTCAGGATGGTCGATGCTGATGACATCAACCTTTTTGCCGCCGGCAACCTCAAGGGACTTATGGTATTTGACAGAGAGTTTTCTGAAGTCTTCATCCTTGACGGTCTGGATGATTTCTCCGGCGACGGCTACACCATCGACCAGCATGGCCTTGACCTTCTCGGCCGACTTGCATTCCAGCACGCACGCCATACCGACCTGTCCGTTTCCGGTGGTGATTCCGCCAAGATAGACCTGCGTGGCCTGGATCTGGTCCTCCAGTCCCAGCATGATCCCGCGGCACTTGGCCTTGGCGCCTGCCGACAGGCCCGCGAACGGCTCGTTCGCCAGGAGGTTGTTGATTTGCTTGATGTTGAAATCCCTGGGTGCTTTCGGTTCGTTCCTGGCACCGAAGGCCAGCACGTACGGCATGTTAGGCAGGCGGTTCAGCAGTGACCCGGCCATCGGTTTATACGCAGCCAGGACCTTGCCCATCATGCTGTCGGCGAGAAATGCGCCCCTGCCCTCGATCATGATGCCCGTTTTCCCGATCCGCAGCCCGGCAGAAGCACTGGAGACCTGCTTGATTATTTCGCGAGCCGAGGAGAGATTATGGAACATCATCTTACCCGGCATGGTGGGTCGCATCGCTCTCCCCCCACCGCCTTTGGCTTCCGCCATTTTCTTTTCTATCTTCACGATGGCGGCGTCGAGGATGGGGGCGAGCATCTTGAAATTGACCCAGACGGCTACGTCGTTGCGTGCGACGAGGGCCTTATCGGCGCTCGACAGTTGAAGCAAGACGGGTTTTATCCCGGCGGCGACGTTCCGGACGGCCTTGAGGTTCGGACCGAGAAGTGCGTAGTTGCCCTTCACCATGCAGTAGGTCGGCCCCCGGCCCAGTTTGACGTAATTACCTTCTTTTACCGGTTCGTGTCCCGCCAGCATTTTGGTCATTGTCTTGTCCGTCGTAGGGACAATAAGGATCACCGGCATCTTTTTTTGGACCGCATCGCCCGGCTGCTCTCCGTCGATCATCGAAACCAGGTCCACGCCATACTGCTGCGGATCGAGCATGACGGCGGCGAAACCGCCGTTGGGATTGAAACCTTCGGCCAGTTTGGCCTGGGCGCAGATCAGGTCCAGTACCTTGCCCGGAATTATCGGCTGGTCCGGCGGACTGATCTGCTTGAGAAACGCATCTATTTTACCGGTGAAGTTCTGTATGTTGTTGACGACGACAAAGCCCATGCACCCGGATGGGACGTGCATAAGGACGTTGCCCGCCGGCGGTCCGACCGGCAGCGACACAGGCTTGACCGGTCTTGGCCCGGGCCGACGTCTGACACGCCGCTGACCTTGTGCACTCGAAAGACCAAACAGCGATACGACGAGAAGCATAACCACACATCTTTTCCACTTGAACATAGTAATCTCCTTTAGTTCAATTCTTACGTCGGTCCGTCAGACCTGGTTCTTTTATAAAACCAGGAAGGATCGTCTATCCTGCCGCCATGACTGATTTCAGGATATGGCGGCGGCACCTGCGAGTCCATTACAAAATAGCGCGGTTCTTATAACGGGTGCATTTTCAGGATGGTCCGCCCAACCAGCATTGTTTCCCGAACGGCGGAAAGATTGTCTTACCTTACCGAGCCTTGTGTTTTTTGGCCGGTGCTGATGTCGTCGTCGGTCTCGACGATGTCGTCGGCTGGGTCGCCGGAGGGTTGTACGCCGCCCGGATCGCCGCCGTGTCGAACTTCTTCCGAT
>DAOVFI010000546.1 GCA_030673005.1 Planctomycetales bacterium | reverse complement strand
AGACAAATGGAAAGTTTCGGAAATTAACTCTTCAGATTGGGAATACGGCTTGTCTGAGAGGACTAGACCTTAAACAAGCGAACATCGATGGTTAATTTGCGTCGCATTTTCGGGGTTGGCGTGAGCGTGCGGGAGCGGCCCGACGCGGTAGGCATCGGAAGGAATTGTCGAGTTGTGGGTTGCTTCATCTTGCGGATCGGTTGCACTTCCGTGCGGTTAAGGATGGCGGCGGACCGGAGCATCCAGACTCCGGCTTCAGGGGCGACTCCGTCAACAACGCAACACCCGACACAGCCGGAAGAACACCGGCAAATGCGGGTTGTAGTTCAATACGCGGTAGATCAATCTGCGACCGCTGCGGACGATCTGACAAGGAATCTTGATGAAGGCGTTCAAGAACGTCTTGAACTCCATCCGCAGCACCTCGTGCTTCTGTGCCCGATGCTCTTTCCGCCGCCGGCCCTCCTCCGGCAAACACAGCGCCCACCACGACTTGAGGTTCCAAGCCAAGCAGGTCATCACCATGTAGGCCCAATTGCTGTGGAGGTTGTCCACCGGGGCCGAGAGCGCCCGCACTCCGCCGGCCAACTGGGCAATCAGGTTCTCTTGATTGCAGCGGTCGTTGGCCTCGAACACCACGTCTTCCGCGTCGATCGCCCGGTCGTCGGTGATGTAGAAAAAGTAGCGGACCTCTGCGAACAATCGCTTTTGACCTTTTTCGTGTGCAATGGTTTTGCGAACCACGACCATGCGATACGACTTTTTGCACGGGCCGGGCTGATACTCGAACTCGGCGTAATCTTCCCGCTCCAACCGCAGCACATCAAACTCGCGGCGGCGAACGATCCGCCGTTTGACGTTCGCCGGCTTCCGCCGCGCTTCGGTCTGCACCTCGTAGCGCGGCGGCCGCAGGAGCTTCCGCCAGGCCGTTTTCGGCAGGTTTTCCGCGATTTCCTCCAGGTTGGACATGGCCTTGAAGCCGAAGCAGAAGGTCACGCCGTCGCTGTCCCATGCGTCGAGTTTCTCCGACTGGCTGAAGGCCGTGTCGCCGCGAAGCACGATCTTTCGGAAGCCCGCTCGACGGCACAGCGCGATTGCCTCGTCCGCTTCCTCGGCCGCCCCTTCGTGGCTGGGACGATTTCCCGAGCGGTTCACCAGGCGGAGGACCTCGCCGGTTTCGGCCAGTGTGACCAACAACGGATGGTAGCCCCAGACGCCTTTGTAGGAGATGTCCATCCCGGCCTTGCACTCGCCGCCGGTGACCACCAGCGTGCCGTCGAGGTCGATCGTGGCGCGGTCGAAGAACTTCTTCGGCTGCCTGGCCCAGACGTTCAACCGCGCGTCGTCGGCCGCCCGCATAAGCGACCGGATGTCTCCTTCCTGAAATCGACGGCAGAAGTCGCCGGCGGTGGTTGGGTCGGGAATCCGCTCGGCGCCCAGGGCGTCGAGGAAGACCTCGTCGTTGCGGCGCAACTCGATGTCTTCCAACCGAGTGCCGTCGCACAGCGCGTTGTAGGCCAGGTTCAGCACGTGGTCCGACTCGTGGTAGGGCATGTGGATTTTCAACAGGTGCAGGCGGCGGTCGATGGCCTCGATCAGTCCGATTTCCTTCGCCAGCCGATGCACCAGTCCGATGCCGCCCGTGCCGATGCCGCGGATTTTGTCGGCCAATTCAACGCGAATCTTCGACGCCGCAAACATCGGTTTTCCCTGATCGAAACGCGGCCCGTCCAAACGCCGCTCGATGCGCCGCTTGGCTTGCCGCAGACGTTTCTGTATACTG
>DAOVFI010000338.1 GCA_030673005.1 Planctomycetales bacterium | reverse complement strand
GCAGCCGTAGGGTGTGCAGGTTTTGTTTCCTGCACACCCTACCTGCTTATCCGACATGGGATCGACAGCCCACAGAAAGCTTTCTGTGGGCTGTGTTACCCGCAACAAATTAACGTGAAGTGCTCTAAAGAAATTGTATCAAGGCGCTATTTCCCGCCGCCGATGGCCTCCTTATATACGTCCATTGCCCCGTACACGTCCCTGGGCGTGTCGGCGTTCCGCTCGCGCAGGTACATCAGCATATAGTCCAGTTTGCCGGCGACCTTGCTGGTGAAGGTGAATTTCTTTTTGGCGGCGACGTCGGCGGCGGTGACGTTGACCGTGCTGCCGTAAAACTTCTTTATGGCTCCATATACTATCTTTTCGCCGCGAGCGCCCTTGGCTTTTTCGGCCGGATCGGGATTTTCTATCCTTCCGATAAGCCGCCACTTTCCCGGATACGGCGGCGCGAATTTGGTGGTATATGTCCCGCCGGCCTTGATGGGTTTTTCGACGTTTTCCCTCGTCCAGCAGTTCCTGTAGCCGAGCGTTCCTATCGCGGACGGCTTGTCCTTGTCCATATAGACGTACTGCGCACCGATGCTGGGACGGTCGGGCGAGACTTCCTCGCCCCAGAACGGGTCTTCATGCAGCCCCAGGTAGGTCCGGGGGTTCTTTTCCGCACCCGGCGAGAGCATCAGAAACCACATGAAGTCGTACTTGCTGGCGAAGTTGCGGTCGAAGTTGATTATCCCGATAGTCCCTTCCGGCGCGAAGATTATGTCGGACCTCTTGAACTCGATGCGTTTCGAGTCAAAGATGAACTCGGTCCCGTCTTTGTTGACATAGGCGCATATCCGCGTCTTGCCGTGCATCCCCTGCTGGTTGACGAAATCCACCGGCTGGATGTGCAGCCAGGGCTTTCCGGCAATCATGGTGTAGTTGGTTACCACGTTCCTTGACGCGCTTGTCCTCTTGCATTCTGCGGCGTGCTTTACGGTCATTTCATCCGGCGTGTTTTTCAGTATTTTGGTCCAGACTGTCCCCATCCCGAAATGCCGCAGGCTCCGGTCATAGACTTTATATATCTCATTACCGCTGGCGCCGCCTTCTTTGTGCCTGGCGGCAAGGTCAACGCTGTCGCCCTTGTTCGAGAACAGGAACAACCGGCCGAATTCGTTCTCGATCATCGGGTCGCCCTTGAACTTATAATCGGTTACGCCGTAGGGCACCTGCGTCCATTTTTCCCTGTCCCTCAGGGCGTGGCCGGTCGGGCCTTTCATCATGTATTTCTTGTTCGTATCCCAGATAATCACGCCGCCGAGTTTGTCGGTGGTGAATGACAGTTCCTTGCTTTTGGCGGGATTCTCGGCCTTGTCGATACTTTCAACCACGCAGTAGTAGGTCGTTTTCGGCTTCAGACCGGTCAGGGCGACGCTGTGTTCGGTCGTATATTCGGCGTCGCCGGCGGTCCGTGTGTACTTGCCGGCGGCGGTTCCGAATTTGACCGTACTGCCGGCCTGCTCGTCGGTCGTCCAGGCGATGATCGCAGTGAGGCTGGCCTTGTTCGTGGTCTTGACGTCCGAGACGACCGGTGAGGTCGTATCGGGCTTTAACTTGAAACTCACGACCGTCTCGTCGTCTTCCTCGATTTCGACGTTGCGCTTGGTCTTCCGCACGTAACCTTTCATAATTGCCGTTACGCGATAGGCGGCCACTGGCACGTCGGGCAGCGAGAAGTTGCCTTTCGCATCGGTAGTGGTCGAAAACAGACCAACCCGGACAATCGCTCCGGCGATTGGTTTCTTGTTTATATCGCGAACCCGTCCCTCGATGCCGCCCTTTGCGGCCTCTTTCTTGTACTGGTTCAGGATTTCCATTGCCGTCAAGGCCCTGGAATAGATTTTGGCCTCGTCGATGAGGCCTTCGAAGTGGGTGTCCCATTTACCTTCGGCGTACCAGGCCCCGATGTGTAGATTGCTGGTGGAGGGATGGATCTTTTCGGGCGCGTCGCTGGTGGTGAGTTCGGCCTGTCCGTTAATGTAGATTCTCACTTTCCTGCCGTCGGAGGTTGCGGCGAGGTGAACCCACTTGTTGGCGGGTATGGTCGTGGTGGAGGTAAGCGCCCCGCCACGCGCCCCGTTGGGCGAAAGCATGATAGAGGCGATCTTCCTGGTGGAACTGACGTCCATTTGCAGGGATCGCTCGTTTATCTTTCCCCCGTAGAGCCACCTTTCGAAGATCGAGTGCCTTCCGTTAAGGGGCGTCTTTATCCACGCCATCAGCGTAATCTGCTTGCAGTTGTCGAGGCTGGCGGACTTTGGGACGTCGACGTAGGTGCTCGATCCGTCGAATTTCAGCGCCGAGCCGGACCTGCCTTTTTCCCAGGCTGCCGTGCCGTGAATCTTACCGTTGTTTCCCGTGCCGGAGGAATCGCCGGCGGTAGCGCCTTTACCTTCGTCAAATTTCCAGTACCCGATAAGGCCCTTTTCCGCCGCCGACGCTTCTGTTACCACGCCGGCCAGGGACAGGACACATGCCGCCACAAGCACCATCATCGTTTTCGTCTTACTCATGTTTTTATCCTTTCCTTTCCACAACCCGCCGTTGCGGGTCGAATTATTCCAGGCAGCGACCTTCGCAGCCTGGGAAGATATTAAACACCATCCTTGTAAATTCATACCATCAGATTGTAAAAAAGTTTTCGGACAGGCTCAAATCCGTGCTCACTTGACCGCGCGGATTGGTCCGGCGAGGTCTTTGTTTTTCAGTTCCGCTTCGGTTACGGTCTTGCCGTCAAGGACGGCTGTTATTGTGCAGGTCGGCTTGTTCGGATCGGGCCGGTACCACCCCGGGCCGGGGTTGACGCCCTTGACGACCTTTTTCCTGCCGTCGGCCTCGACGGTTATCGTGTACTTGAATTCCCTCTTGCCGTCCTTGTCCTGGACGAAATCGGTCAGGATTATCGTGTTTTTCTTATCTTTCGGAAGCGGGGTGTGTCCATCCGCTCCCGTAACCGCCGAACTGTTGGCGAATCCCTGAATGATCTGGTGTGACAGGTAAAAATACGTATTGAGCCGGCCCTTCGGTAGTTTGGGGTCGAACACCTGCAACTTCTCGGCCATGTTCTCGGCCGGATAATTCACGTTGTCCACTTCATTGGTTATCTGAACTTTTGCGTTATGTATCGGCCGGCCTTGTTTGTCAACAACCTTTACATCCAGATAGTACTTGGGCATACCCCACGCTTTGTCCGTGGGGACAATGAGGTTTTTGAACTTACAGTTGACCAGTCCGAGTTTGCTGTCTATGCCG
>DAOVFI010000624.1 GCA_030673005.1 Planctomycetales bacterium | reverse complement strand
GATCTCGTAAGGGACGGTCTTTTCTTCGCTGCCGACCTCGTTATGCCGCCGGCCCATGAATCGCTTTATCGAGAAAACGGTGTTTTTGGGATTGGTTATCTGCTGATGACGGGCGGGCTGGCCGACGTGTCGCTCACCCTTGTCGGTAAATCCCACCACAGACGGCGTCAGGCGCGAACCCTGCTGGTTGATAAGAACCTTCGCCGAGCCGCCTTCCATCAAGGCTACGACGCTGTTGGTCGTCCCTAAGTCTATTCCGATAATCTTGTTCGATGCCATTATTTTGCACTCCTTTCGGGCCTGTCATGCGCGCAAAGCCCACAACTATTCCACTAAAATAGTGAGCAAGCCCCGTGCCATGCAGCCAAGGCCTTATAGCAGCAGGTTTTAGGTATTCGAGCGAGTGGGGCGGATATGTCAAATCGACCGCTTCGAACGTGCTTTTCTCTGAATTTGGCAGGTTGGACTGTCAGGATGCGACAGACTGAAGTCCAAGGGGAAAGAGAATATTGAATGTCGAACACGGGATTTCGAATAACGAAGTAAAAAAAGAGAATCCATTATTGTGATGGTTGTTCTTGTACTTCGAAATTCTGTGTTCGTTATTCGATATTTATCTTTTTATTATCGACTTGAGGGTCGGTTCGAGCACATCGGTCATTCTGAGGAATCCCACGTCGGTGGGGTGGACGCCATCGACTGTGGCCTCGCCGTCGTGTCCGTAGAGGTCGTCGCCGGGAACATAGTGCAGCCGGTCGATTCCGGCGGCGAGCAGGCGGTCGTAGGCCGCACGCAACGCCGCACGATTTTCCGACAGGCGCTGCCGGACGGAGGCGACGAAGAGCGCATTCGGGTAGCCCGGCTCGGACACCAGGACGATCGGCGTGTCGGGACGGGCCTGCCGCAGGATGTTCACGAATGGCTCGATCCGCTCGGTGATTATTTCGGCGCCCATGTTCGGCAGGGGGTCTATGACATAGGCGCAGCCTTCGAGTTCGGCCAGCAGTTCGGCCAGTTCCGGCTCGCTGTGCGCGCTGCCCCCGAATCCGAGGTTGATTATGGGTCGATTCAGCCGCCGGCCCAGTATGGACGGATACGCCATTCCCGGCCTGGACGCGCATCCGCCGTGAACGATCGACGTGCCGTAGAAAATGATGGGCTTTTCGCTCCGCGGCGAGATCGGCTCGAAGGTGGCGGACTTATCCACGCCGATCTCGACCGACTTGAGGGCGTTGGTCAGGGGTAGATAGAGCATATACTCCCGGCGGGTTTTATCAAGACCTTCGGTAAGTTTAGCGGTAATCAAGCCCGGCGTTTCCGGCTTGCCGACGCCGAGCCATCGCCACTGCCCCGAATCGTCCCGTGCGTACAGGTCCAATCCTCTAACGCCTACGGCCGGCATGTCCACCGGCGGCGAATCATTGGAAAAACACTCCCACCGCGCGTAAATGGCCTCGGCGTCGGTGGAAAAG
>DAOVFI010000778.1 GCA_030673005.1 Planctomycetales bacterium | reverse complement strand
ATTCTGCAAGTACCTTGTGGATTTCGGTTACGACGTTACGGTGATTACTGTGGACCCTCGCAAGGCTGGTTGGCCGACGGATGATTGCCTCATCAGGCAGTTGCCGCAGTCTCTTCGGCGTGTCGTTACGTATTATCCTTTCAGCGAATCCTTCAAGGAGGCCGGAAGGAAAACAATGCGCCTTGTTGGGAAACTGCTCGGCCGGACTTCCGCAAAGCAGGCGGTCCTTTCCGAGGCCGTGAGTAACCCGCCGCCCACTCAGCGTCTGGAAAGGTGGCTGGCCGTTCCGGGAAAAGACGTTTACTGGATACCCTTTGCCCTTTCCGCCGCCATTGCCGAGGCCAGACGCGCCGACATCGTGTACGCAACGGGGGGGCCATGGGCGAGCCTGATCATGGGTTATCTCGTCAAGCGTTTCACCGGTAAGAAACTTGTTGTAGATTTACGCGACCCGTGGACGTTTAATCGCATCCAGGTTTTTCCGACGCGATTTCATAATCGACTGGACGCCTGGATGGAAGGGCATGTCCTGCGATCCGCCGACGCTATCATCAGTGTAACCGAACCGCTTGTCCGACAGTACCGTGAACATTATCCGGACATTCGGCCTGACCGGTTTGTCCTGATTACCAACGGATATGATCCTGATGACATTGTGGACATCACGCCTTCTCCAACGAAGACAGGGAAAGTGCGTATCGGGTATTTTGGCACTGTGTACGCCGGGCGCGATCCGGGCCTGTTGTTTCGTGCGGCACGATGGGCCGTCGATCAGGGAAAGATCGCACCCGGCTGCCTGGAGTTCGTGTTCTTCGGCAGGTCAGGACCGGAAGTGGCGAATGCGGCAATCGCCGCCGGCGCCGAGGAAATGGTGCGAGTAATCGATTCGATTCCCTATGCCGAGGCGTTGCGGGAGATGGCGGCCTGTGATGCGCTTCTGGTGCTGGGATCCAGAGAAACCGACAGCATCTCCCTTCCGGCGAAGATCTTCGAATACATGGGCTTGCGAAAGCCT
>DAOVFI010000609.1 GCA_030673005.1 Planctomycetales bacterium | reverse complement strand
TTCATCGGCCTGCAGAATTGGCTCGACCAAATCGGCCTGACACGCAAGACCAACATCGGCTCGTGTCAGGCCCAGGTGATGCCGTGTAAGGGACTGTTGGACGCCTTGTTGAAACGACTGGAGGCCGAACCGTCTCTTTGCATCTCCGACAATCCAGGCCTCCCGGACGGCATCCGGCAGAAGGCCGACGTCCTGCGTGCGCAATGGCGGCAATTGCCCTTCCGCCTCGCCGCCGACAGCCGGTTCGCCGGTCAATACGTCGAGGAAATCATCGACAACCTCGCGCGTTTCGGCATCGAGCAGGTGGTGTTGTCGTATATAAATGACAGGCCATGGGACCACATCGAGGAACGAAAGCGAAAGTGGTACTTGCAGGGATTGCGAAGGGCGAAGATCGGTGTAGCAGCCGTCAAGGTGGTGGGCGTCCTGTCGCCGCAGCAGGCTTCGGGCCTGCTGAGACAGGCAGGGACCGGCACGCTGATCGTCCCATCGACCTGGCCGGCGGATTCTATTGCCGCTGTTGCCAAGGCCGGCATCAATGTGCTTGTCGAGAACACGATCATCGACAGCGAACGCCTGACCGAGATGTTCGAAAACCTTCCGACAAGGATATCCAAAAACGTCAAACTGGCGTTCGACTCGCTTGGCTTCGTCCAGGCCGGCGAGAATCCGTTCCTGAAATCGTTCAGGACCCCAATCAAGCGGCACATCGGCCTGCTGTTCATAAACGACGGCCTGGCCACCGGTCGGCGCGTCGGACTGGAAGAGGGGCTTTGCGAAATCAAGGAACTCATCTCGATCCTCTGCTGCAAGGGGTTTGACGGCGTCTTTGTATTGCAATCGTCAAATCCCCCGGACTTATCGCAAACCGTACATAAATTCACGGACATCCTCGAGGAAATCGGCGTATGGAGCCGCAAATAATAGACCTGAGCGTGCCGTGCTCGAATGAGACGGACGGCGTTAGCATAACCCGGCAGCAGAACCTGCCGGTATATCTTGGGAAAGAATGTTACGCATACGATATTGCGATAAAATCGCACACCGGCACGTATTTCGAGACCTCCTCTCACCTGTTCAGGGACGGGCGGGACACCGACGAAGTCGGCCTGGAAGACCTGGTTCTGCCGGGCGTCTGTTTGACTGTAACAACGGACAAATCCTGCATTTGCGCCGACGACCTGGAGGCGGCCTGCGATTCGATCAGACCCGGTTCGGCCCTTGTGATTAACACCGGCCCGGATACGGACAGGTATTTCTCTCGCGACGCCGCACAATGGATGACCCGCCGCAAGATAAAATTGATGGGCAGCAGTTCCCGTATGTATGACTGCGGGTTCGAGAACCCGACGGGGTTTTTTGTGGAGTTGTTCCAGGCGGGGATTCCAATCATCGCCAACCTGGTCAATCTTGACAAGTTACCCCAAAGCGGCTTTACGCTCGTGGCGCTCCCGCTGCGGATAACAGGCGTCTGCACCGTCCCGTGCAGGGTGATTGCGATGGTCGGATGCGCTTGACGA
>DAOVFI010000466.1 GCA_030673005.1 Planctomycetales bacterium | reverse complement strand
TCCCATGCCGCTACGGAAACATGCCGACATGCTGGAGGATCTGTATTGTCGCCTGAATCGGCGCCGGTACGTCCATCCGGACCCGCTGGAGTTTCTCTACGATTACGATGACCCGCGCGACCGCGAGGTTGTCGCACTGGTTGCAAGTTCGCTGGCATACGGGCGGGTCCGGCAGATACTCAAGAGCGTCGGGAGCGTCCTTGACCGGATGGGCCTCAAACCCGCCCGTTTCCTGCGTGACGCTTCGGCAACATCGCTGAAGCGGGACTTTTCCGGTTTCCGGCACAGGTTCAACACCGGCAAGCACATTGCAGGAATGTTCCTGGGCGTAAAGGACGTGATCGGACAATACGGTTCGCTCGATGCGTGTTTCTGCGAAAGTCTCCGGCCTGAGGACCAGACCGTCCTGCCGGCGCTGCATATGTTTGCCGGCCGGATCAGGAAGACGGGCGAAGGCCGGCGCGGGCATCTGCTGCCCGACCCGAACCGCCGCAGCGCGTGCAAGCGGTTGAATCTTTTCCTTCGGTGGATGGTCAGGCGCGACAAGGTCGATCCGGGCGGGTGGAACGACGTGCCGCCGGCGAAACTGGTAATCCCGCTCGATACGCATATGCACAGGATCGCCCTGGCGCTGGGCGCTACGCAGCGCAAGACGGCGGACATGCAAACCGCCCTGGAGATAACCGCCGCCTTCAGACGGATCCGGCCTGACGATCCCGTGCGGTACGACTTCGCACTGACGCGGCTGGGAATCCGAAGCGAGATGAACCTTTCAATGATAGACCCTGAAAGTTTAGCCGTCGCCGGTACGGCGGCGAGCATATAACCATCGCCGTACCGGCGACGGCTAAACAGGAAAGGAATATGAAATGAATATGTTTTGTTATCAATGCGAGCAAACTGCCAAGGGGACAGGATGCACTGTCGCGGGCGTGTGCGGTAAGGACGCAGATACGGCTGCGCTTCAGGACCTGCTGGTAACCGCAGCCAAGAGGCTCGGCGCTTACGCACACAGGATCCGTCAATTCGGCGTAACCGACCGCCAGGCCGATATTTTCATTGTCGAGGCGATGTTCACTACGATTACCAACGTCAATTTCGACCCTGCCAGGCTGGAGCAGCTGCTCGGCGAGGCGGCGGAAATCGGCGGCTCGCTCAAGCAGCAATACGAGCAGCAATGCAAACAGGCCGGTAAGGAACCGGAGAGGCTCTGCGCCGAGGACTGCCGACTGGCTGATACCGTCGAAGGGATGATCGAACAGGGACGGTCGTTCGGTATCGACAAGCGGCTGGAAGACCCGGGGCCGGACGTTACCGGCTTGCAGGAGTTGATTACCTACAGCCTGAAAGGCTCGGCCGCCTACATCGACCACGCACAGATACTCGGTGTTGCCGACGACAACGTCTATGCCGAATTCAATGAAATGCTCAGTTACCTGGACGGGAATCCCACCGACGTAGGCGAACTGACGGCAACGGCGCTCAAGGCCGGCGAACTGAACCTGAAGGTGATGGAACTGCTCGACAAGGCCAACACCGACGCCTACGGCCACCCCGAACCGACGCAGGTTCGCGTAACGCCGGTGGCGGGCAAGTGCATCCTCGTTTCAGGCCATGACCTGAAGGACCTCGATGAATTGCTCAAGCAGACCGCCGGCAAGGGAATCAATGTCTATACGCACGGCGAGATGCTGCCATGCCTGGCGTATCCGGGCCTGAAAAAGTACAAGCACCTCGTCGGTAACTACGGCGGGGCCTGGCAGGACCAGCGCAAGGAGTTCGACGAATTCCCCGGCGCGATCCTGATGACCACCAACTGCATCCAGAAGCCAAAGGACACTTACAAAGGGCGGATATTCACGACCGGTCTGGTCGCCTGGCCGGGTGTTACGCACGTGGTCAGCAACAGCGATTTCTCGCCGGTAATAGATGCCGCCCTGGCGGCTGACGGTTTCGCCAAAGACGCGCCGGAAAAGACCATCACCATAGGTTTCGCCCGCAATGCCGTCCTGGGCGTCGCCGACAAGGTTATCGAGGCGGTCAAGGCCGGGAAGATTCGGCACTTCTTCCTCATCGGCGGCTGCGACGGGGCGAAACCCGGACGGAATTACTACACGGAACTTGCCCAGGCTGTTCCCGACGACTGCGTGATCCTGACGCTTGCCTGCGGGAAGTATCGCTTCAATAAACTCGAATTCGGC
>DAOVFI010000557.1 GCA_030673005.1 Planctomycetales bacterium | reverse complement strand
GGGCCATCTTCCCCGAGACCCAGATCGGCGAGGACCTGATGGAGTTGGAGTTTTAAGTTCGTAGGGTGGGCGGCGCCGGTTTAGCGCAAGCGGTGCTAGTACTACAGCGCTAGCAGCCCGTTGAAGAAGTCGATTTTGGTGGCTTCATATAGCCAGGGCGAGCACCGAGGTTGCCGTTGGCTGGTCGAGCGGGACTCGCGAGAATCGGTTTCTCAAGGGCAGCATTCGTTGTCGCAAGCCCATAACGTTAAGTAGGACAAAATACGGGGCGGCGGCAAGGTCGCCTTCCGCCTGCTGACTCCTTGCCGTGCCCATTCCAAACAAGCTGCGCATGATGGTCCCCAGATTGTGCGCCATCGCCGACATCAGATAACGTTTTCGCACCTTGTCGATTCCCGATAACCATGTGCGACGACTTCCGCCCGTTTCGCATACGTGGGCGAAGCTCCGCTCCACCTTCTCGCTACGTTGCCGCTGCAAGGCTCGGCCTCGTTTGCCACGAATACGCCGGCGATTATTTGCAACGGCCTGACGCTGCTCTTCCGGCTTGTCCTTCCAGTTGCGACGGTGGTTCTGTTTCGGCTCGACAACGTACGTTCGCAGGCCCTCGGTAAACTCCAATTCGCCAAGCGTCTCATTCTTGTGATAGCCTTTGTCGGCCACGGCTTCCTTAATGTCCGCCTCGCTGTCGGCCGCGATCAGATGGTCTTGGGCCTCGCTAATCGTCGGACCGATCGTGTCGGAATCCCCTTCGTTCGCGTGATAAATTGGTGCGGCCAAGATCAGTTCCGACTCCAAATCGACCGCATGTTCCGCCTTGTAGGCCAGGTGAGTACGGCCATCCTTCATCTTCGTGATGCGGCTGTCGGGATCGGTTTCGCTCCGCCATTCTCGATTCGAGACCTTTTTGTCCTTGCGTTTCCGATCGAATCGAGCAATCTCATCGGCCGTCGGTTCCTCCTCCTCGGTAATTTCGCCCGCCTCCTGCATCAATCGTTTGATGTACGCCCTCCAATCTTCACCCGTATCACGGCGGACAATGCTCTTCATCGCCGCGTTGGCTTCCAGCGTAGTGGCATCCACGGCGATCGCCTTGCCTTGCTTCAAGACGCCCTGGGCCTCGGCCACTTGCAGCACGAACTGGAAAACGGCCGCGTGCACTTCCAGCGGCAGACGGTCCCGAACCCGCGTCAGGCTGGAATGGTCCGGCGTATCCTCGGTGAGTGATAGGCCCAGAAATTCGCGGAGCGAAAGGCTGTCGGCACACCGCCAGGCGATGCCTCGCTGCGAGCCGATGCCCTCGAAGTAACCAACCACCAGCATGCGGAAGTAGACGCCAGGTGGAATGCTCGGCCGCCCCTGCGTGTCGTGATAGTACGGCTCGCAGAGGGTCTCGACGAAAGGGTCGAAGCCGGCGTCGCGTAACAATTCGTTCAGTTTGCGGTAAAACACGTGCCCCTCGGATCGCGGCAGGTCCGCCGTCGCGACCCAAAAATCCCGCTGTCGTTCCTTCTTATGGCGTCCCAGTGCCATTTTCGATTCTCCCGTCGACTCGTCCCCGGCACGAAGTCCGTCGCTCCGTTCGACCGTTGCCCCAATGTAGCGCGATCCGCCCGATTGGGGAAGGCCGGCTTGGCAGACTTTTTCAACGGGCTGCTAACCATGAAAAAGGGCCTCCGGCAATCGTCGATTACCAGAAGCCCGATGCACCTTCGGCGCACCCTCGACCCGGTTATCCCTCGTCGAGTTGCGTCC
>DAOVFI010000464.1 GCA_030673005.1 Planctomycetales bacterium | reverse complement strand
CCGGCACGGTCTGGCCGATAACACGCTGGTGGTCTTCACGACCGACCACGGGCACTTCCTCGGCCGGCACGGCCTGATCGCCAAGGCGATCCACCATTACGAGGACATCCTCCGCCTGCCGTTTGTCGTCCGCTTCCCCGGACGGGTCCCGGCGGGGCGGAATTCCGATGCGATTCAGAACCTTGTCGATCTTGCCCCGACGTTCCTTGCCGCCGCCGGTATGGAAATCCCCGGCATAATGACCGGTGTGAACCAGCTGGACACATGGCGCGGCGGCGAGCCGGCGCGAGCCTGGACAATCTGCGAAAATCACCACGGCGCAACACATTTTCACATGCGTACTTACGTAAATCAGCGATATAAGATCACCGTCTATCGCGACGGTGACGACGGGGAACTGTTCGACCTTCTCGAAGATGCCGGCGAGGTGAAGAATCTCTGGCACGAACCGTCAGCCGCCGAACTGAAGAGCCGGCTGCTGCACGAGTTCCTCCAGGCGACACTCAGGAGCGAACCGGTAAGGATGCCGCGAATCGCTCTTGCGTAAGCGTGGTCGCAAATACTATGCGGATATTTCCGCTGGCATAATTCCCGTGCGGTAGTTAGTGTTAAAAAAAACGCCCCGGCCAAGGAGCGGGAAGCCGGGGCGCGGGGCATTGGTGCCGGACCGGTGAGATCCGGCGTGCGGCTGCGTCGGTTGCCATATTAAACCTAAGATATAACTCCGAACCGGGCAACTTTCGGTGGTAAAAAAATAGAAAATCTGTCATAAATGCGTCTTTAACAAGGTAGGCAGGCCATGAAATCGATTAATGTCATTTTATTTCTGTTGATGGGGTTTTTCGGGGCCGGTTGTGGTTCCGCGGGCAGACCGGCGATGAGTCCGCACGGCGTTGATGATGAGAATTTTAATGCCATGTGGGACGCCGCAACAGAGGTGCTCGGCAAGTACCGCTTCACTATCGACCGGGCCGACAGGCGGGCCGGGGTCATTACGACCTTCCCGATGACCGGGCGGCACTGGTTCGAGTTCTGGCGAAAGGACGCAGCCACACCGCGCGATGTAACCGAAGGAACCCTTCAAACCATATATCGCCGGGTAACGGTCAACATCCGCCGAAAAGAGGCCGGCGGAAAGGAGTACCTCGTCGCCGTACAGGTGCATACCACCCGGTCCGACCTGCCGAACCCGCAGGTAACCAGTACGTCCGAGGCATACAATCTGTTCCTCAACCCCGATATGCCGCGCAGCGCATCGTTGACCGGTCTGGGAGGTCCGTCAGGAAGCAAGTCGGTCCCCTTGGGTCGGGATGAGAACCTTGAAGAAATCCTTCGGCAGCAGATACATCAACTCGCCGCTAAGAAACTGACGATTTTTCCGAGGTAGGCCGGGACTCCGCTGCGCTCCGTCCCGGCCTACAATTGCTTGCAAATTTGCATTCGAAATGCAAATTTGCACACATTGTGAGCAGGGCAGCGCAATGAAAGTAGAAGGTAAGGAATATCGGACGGTCTGGATGGAGGCCTCGGCCGTCAGGACGATTAATCAACCGCTGCTGCCGCACAGGTTTGAGGTCGTAACGCTTCGGACGCACCGCGACACAGCCGAGGCGATTAAGACGATGGTGGTGCGCGGGGCCGGCGCTATTGGAGCGGCGGCCGGTTATGGCATGGCGCAGGTCTTCAGCGAGGCCCCTGACGGCGAGCCGGATCGCTCCGCCTATATCGCCGCCGGATACGAAACGCTCAAAAACACCCGCCCGACGGCGCGCGACCTTTTTTACGCCTTGGACCGTGTCCGCCCGGTCGGAGAACCCGGCCCGGCGTCGGCGGCCGTCGCCGAGGCCGAGCGAATCGCCGACGAATACGTCGAGGCCGGGCGGCTGATCGGCGAAATCGGCGCCGAGTTGATAACCGACGGGATGACCGTGCTTACCCACTGCAACGCCGGCTGGCTGGCGTTCGTCGATTGGGGTTCGGCCCTGGCGCCGATCTATTTCGCCCACCGGGCCGGAAGAAAGGTCTCGGTCATAGCCGACGAAACACGTCCCCGCTGCCAGGGTTCGCGACTGACGGCATGGGAACTTCAATGCGAGGGCGTTCCGGTGAAGGTCATCGCCGACAACGCCGCCGGGCTGCTCATGCGGCGAGGCGAGATCGACCTGGTCATCACCGGCGCAGACCGCATCGCCGCCAACGGCGACGTCGCCAACAAGATCGG
>DAOVFI010000181.1 GCA_030673005.1 Planctomycetales bacterium | reverse complement strand
TCCCGGCCTACATATCTCCTTTTTTTTATTCCGTCGGGAACTGTGGAAAAGTTTGAACGTCTAACTTTATAATGGACGAAGATAGTCTATATATACAAAGCGAGCCGAAGGTCGGTCCGCGAGCGAACCAGGGCCTTTAATTACGAGAGAAAAGATTATGCGAAAGTTTGTATTAGCGGCAGTATTGGGCGTCGTTTTATCGTTCGGCCTGGGTGCAGTTCCCCGGCCGGCAAATACCGGCGTCGGCGCCAAGGCGGCGCTGAAATCGGCTACAAAACCCGCAAATACCCGCCCTGCCGGCGTCAAGGCGACGTTGGACAGCGCGAAAAAACTGTACTGGAAGGGCAGGTACGCCGAGGCTGCAAAGGCCTATGGAAATTTGCTCGATCGCCCCGCCGACGCGGTGGCCGCGAGTATCGGCCTGGCCGAGGCGCACGCAGCCGTCGGCAAATACAAAGAGGCAATCGCCGCATTGCGCGCATCGAGCGCCCGCGCAGGCAAAAACGCCGAATGGCACGTTCTTATGTCAAACCTGCTTTCCGAGACGGGCAAGTACGAAGAGGCGCTCGCTGCCGCTCGCAAGGCCTTCGCCGTCCGCGACGACTGGGCGCCGACCGTTCTGCGACTCGGAGAGGCGCTCGAAATCCTCGGCAGGAAGACCGATGCCATCAAGACCTACAAGGCCCTGGAGAAGGCCATCGCCCGGGACGATTTCACTACCGATGCGCGAAGCCTCGTCGCCGCCGGGATGGTCCTCGACCGCTACGCCATTCTTTCCGGGATGAAGGCGTCCGAGCAGGCGCAGAACATCCTGCACAATTACCTCCAGGAAGCGTACCGGAAGGCGGACAAGAATTACTGGCCCGCCAACGTAACGGCGGGGATGTTCCTGCTCAGCAAGTATAAGCCCCGTCAGGCCGTCGAGGAATTCAAACTTGCCGAGAAGATTAACAAGCGCATCCCCGCCGTATTCGTCGGGCGTGGGATAATCCATCTGCAACGCTGGCAATTCGAGCAGGTCGTTGCCGAAACCGAAAAAGCCCTGAAGATTAATCCCAACTGCGCCGACGCCCATCTGCTCAAGGCCGCCACGTTGCTGCGATGGCGGAAGTTCGACCAGGTCGGACCGGTTATCGAGAAAATCCTGAAAGTCAACCCGAACAACATCGACGCCCTGTCGCTTATGGCGGCGCTTCAATTCCGGACGTACAAGCCCGACAAGGCCAAACCGTTCATCGAGCGTGTCGAGAAGATAAATCCCAAATGCGCCGAACTGTACGAGACCATCGCCCAGTGGCTGTCGGCCGCCCGGCAGTTCGACCAGGCCGAGAAATATTTCAAGAAGGCCATGAAAATGGCGCCCGAACTGGCCGGTCCGGTAACGGGGCTTGGCCGGCTCTATATGCAAACCGGGCGGGAGAAACTCGCCGCCGAAACGCTGAACAAGGCCGCCGAACTGGACGACTACCGCCAGGACGTTATCAACTACGTCAACCTGCTGAAGAAACTCAAAGATTTCCAGGTCAAGGAAACCGAACACTTCATCATCAAGGTTGACGGTAAGCAGGACGCTGTGCTGCTGGACCTTCTGGCCGAGGAGGCAGAGAGAATCCACGGCGAAATCTGCAAGGATTTCAACCATGTCCCCGCCGAAAAGACACTCGTCGAAATGTTCCCGACGCATAAGGATTTTTCGGTGCGCATCAGCGGAAAGGGCTGGATTCAGACGGTCGGGGCCTGCACGGGTCGCGTAATCGGGATGCCCGCCCCCGACCCGATTCGCAGCGGGATGATGGGCCCGTTCAACTGGGCCGTCGTGCTCAGGCACGAATACACCCATACCGTAACGCTCGCAGCCACAAAGAACCGCATCCCGCACTGGTTCACCGAGGCCTGCGCCGTCTGGGAGCAACCCGACCGGCGTAACTACCAGGCCGTCGGGCTGCTGGTGAAGGCAGTGCGAAACAAAAAACTCTATCCGGTCAAGTCGCTCAGCTGGGGCTTCATCCGTCCCGGAAGCATGAAACGCGGACGAGGGGCGCGCACACTGGCATATGCACAGTCCGAATGGATCTTCGAATACGTCGTCGAGAAGAAAGGCTACGACGCCATCATCAAGATGCTCGACGGTTTCCGCGACGGCTGGACGCAGACGAAGGTTTTTGCCGAAGTCCTCGGCACCACCGAGGGGAAGTTCGACAAGGATTTCCGCGTCTGGGCAATCAAGCAGATCGCCTCGTGGGGCTTCGACGCTGGGACAAGACCTACTATGCGAACAGCGCCTAAAGCCGCCAAGGCAAACCCGAAATCCGCCGACGCACAGGCGAATCTTGCTTACGCGCTGATTATGCGGCGTCGATACCGACAGGCAGAAGCGCCTGCCCGCAGGGCGCTGAAAATCGACCCCAAACACCCGCGTGCCCTGGCGGTGCTGGGAAGCGTACTGGTCAATAAGAAGAAATACGAAGAAGCCGTCGCTATCGCCCGACGACTGGAGGAGGTTAAACCTCGCTCTTCAACCGCCGCCAGGATAATCGCCGACAGCCGACTGGCCAAACATCGCTGGCCCGAGGCGATCGCCGCCCTGGAAACATACAAGCAGCGGCGCCCCCTCGATCCCTACGGCTACAAAAAACTTGCCAAACTCTACATGCAGTTGGGGCAGTCAAAAAAGGCAATTCCGAACCTTATCGAACTTCACCGGCGGACGATGAGGGATCCCAAGTACGCACGCCAGATCGCTGATATCTACCGCACCTCCGCCACGCCGGAAAAGGCGCTGCATTATTATAAGGAGGTCATCCACATCAACCCATACGACGCCGGCGCGTACAAGGCGATGGCCGGACTGCACCTGGGCAAAAACCAGTACGATCAGGCCGTCAGCGCGATGCGGGGGGCGTGCCTGCTCGAGCCTAAGAACGCCGACGTATGGACGCAACTGGCGATGGTGTACTACCGCGTCGCACGCTCAACTAAAAGCCCCGAAAAACTCTCCGAAGCCCGCACCGCCGCCCAGAAGGCAATCGAACTGGACCCCGAAAGCCAGGCCACCGAAATCCTGCAAATGATTAACGAAGATAGTAACCGGTAGGCGGTAGTCAGTTCAGCCGTCGCCGGAACATGCCTACCGGCAGGCAGGCGGCGACGAACATCCGATTTCGGGTTGACGATTGCGGATTGAAGAGAAAGAATACGAGTGTGGGTCGAATCAGAGAAGAAATGAATCATTTCCGGGGTAACCTGTCTGATCATGCCCGAGAGGTTGAAGATCTTTGGTCGGCCTATTACCGCAGCGAGAATTGCCGCGTCCCCATAGACTTCGCTTGCGACGAACACGTCTGGCTGGGAGTTTCGGGGCATACCTTCCGTGAGTTTTACACAAATCCTGACATACATCTTAATGCACAACTGGAGGGGAAACAGTGGTTTTGCAATAATATAATCGGCGACATGGCGCCCGGCTCGCCCGAACAGTGGGAGATCCAACCGCAACTGTGGATGGAGGAAAACGAATTCTTCGGTTGCGATGTCGTATATCAGGAGGACGACTACGCATGGGGCAAGCCTCTGCTGTTTAAACAAGAGGACCTGTTACTTTATCTTTCTGATATTGACCCCGATGAACGTGTCAGGCGGAGCCATGCCTTTAAGATGTACCAGGCGATGAGAGAATCGGCAGACGGTATGGTCTTCGATGGAAGGCCCGTGAAAGTCCGGCCGCGAGGTGGGAGCACAGACGGCATTTTCACAAAAGCCGGGGAAATTCGCGGGTTGGAACAACTTTGCCTGGACTTGTACGACTCGCCTGATTTCGTGGAGAAATTCTTGCACCTGGTGACCGAAAAGACCATCGCTCGTATAGCGGCATGGTACAAGATAGTAAATGGCTGCGAGTTTCAGCCTTCGACTGATGGATTTCACTTCTGTGACGACAGTATCGAAATGATTTCCGCCGACACTTATGAGCGATTTGTACTTCCCTGCCACGAAAGACTGTATTCGACCATGACCATCAGCAGGAGGTTGATGCACCTTTGCGGGAGAGCATCACAGCATTATGCCACCTTACGGCACAAACTGAATGTTTCAGAGATTGACGGTCCCGGACCCTTTGTTGACCATGAACAGTATCTGCGGGATTTAGGTCCGGGCTTCAGTTTTTCGGCCCAAACCGACAATGCCGTTCTGGCAACCGGTTCTGAACGAGAGATTGATTCCATGCTCTCGCGATTGCTTAGACCGCAAGCCAAGATTCCGGGGCGTTTTAGAATTACCGGCTTTATTACCAGGCAAACACCCCTTCCTAATGTGCGGTTCTGCTATGAGGCCGCAAAGAAACATGGAATAATCGGGCGGGATTGCGCCCATTGAATGTGGATAAGTTGTAGGCCGGGACGGAGCGAAGCGGAGTCCCGGCAACTCGGTAAAACGGGTTTGATTTCGCCGGGACTCGCTTCGCTCGGCCCGGCCTATCAATTTTTTCTTGTTTGCATTGTTCGCTGCTATTAACAATAACGATATGACTATCAAGGAATTCCAGGAATTCATACGCAGGCAGTATTACGCCCGTGACAGCGAGCGCGGCTCGGCGGGGACGTTTCTGTGGTTCGTCGAGGAGGTCGGCGAACTCGCCAGCGCCCTTGCCGGCGACGACCAGTACAACAAGGAAGAGGAATTCGCCGACGTCCTCGCCTGGCTGTGTACACTCGCCAACATCAACGACATCGACCTGACCGAAGCCGTCCGAAAATACACCGACGGAAACGTAGAAGGATTCAAATAAGCTATAGAGTAGCATGGCCGTCTCGGCCATGAGTCTATTAATCCTCTACGGGCGAAACGCCCGTACTCACATATTACGGGCGAGACGCCCGTGCCACTTCCTCAATCCACAATCGCGCGACTGATCCGATTGACACCCAGGCGGGAGACGATTTCGTAAGGGATAGTCCCGGCCAGGCGGGCAAGATTGGTGACGCTGTTTGGGGCGGCGGGATCAGGCGAGATTATCTCGGCCTCGTCGCCGATGGCGGCGTTCGGGACGCCGGTTATCTCGATAACGGTCTGGTCCATACTGACGCGCCCGCGGACGGGGCAGTCGATGCCGCGGACTCGCATCGAGGCGATGTTGGATAGGCTGCGGGGGTAGCCGTCGGTGTATCCGACCGGAACCAGCCCGATGCGGGCGTCCTTGTCGAATGTGTAAGTCAGTCCGTAACCGGTGGCCGAACCGGCGGGAACGTCCTTTATCTGCACGATCTGACCGGTCAGGCAAAGAGCGGGCTTAAGCGGCAGGACGTTTTGCAAGTCCCCGCTCGGCTGGCACCCGTACAGCGACAAACCCGTACGGACCATATCCAGGTGCGTTTCCGGCAGGTCGATAGTCGCAGCCGAGTTTGCGGCGTGGAGGACTAACCCGCCCCGTCCGCCGCAGGCATCGACCGTCTTGACAAACCGGGCAAATTGCTGTCGCACCGACGATTTATCGACCTCGTCGGCGGAGGCGAAATGG
>DAOVFI010000274.1 GCA_030673005.1 Planctomycetales bacterium | reverse complement strand
ACCTACGCCAACGACGTATCGTTCGTAACGGGCCTGCTGCCGGGCCATCACGGCATCGTCGGGAACAAGTGGTTCGACCGCCACAGCCTCATCTTCCAGAGTTACAACTTCATCAAGACCTACCAGCAGGTCGATTCGGACTTCCGCGCTACGACGATATACGAGGCCCTGTCCGACGAGTTCACCGCCACGATACTCGCCCCCGTCCGACGCGGCGCCACACGCAACATCGACAACTGGGCGACCGCCGGCGTGGCGTGGCACTTCGGGTACCAGGCCACCATCAACCACCTGACGACGGTGCGGTTCGAGTTGATAGCCGAGATCGCCAACCGCACGGGCAGGTGGCCTAAGTTTATCCTTGCCTACTTTGTTACGCCCGACACCGTCGGACACGACCACGGCACAAAGGCCCCGCCGTACACCGAAATGATCCTCGACATCGACCGCCAGGTCGGACACATCTGCCAATCGCTCCAAAAGGCCGGCCTGCTGGAGAAGACCTACATCACGCTGATTTCCGACCACGGCTTCGTCGATACGCCGAATCATTTTGACGTGGCCGATTATTTCAGCAAGACACTCAAAATCCCGACGATCAGTAAGAAGTTCGGCCGGGGTAAATTATTCGAAAAACGTATCGCCCATTTCGCCAAAGCCCAGGCCGTCGTCTCCACCGGCGGGATGCGGCGGTGCAATATCCACCTCCGGGCCGGAAAACAATGGTGGCAACGTCCGACGGAAAAGCAGATAGACAAGTTCCCTCACTGTGTCGGGTTGCACACAATGGGCGTACCAATCCGGCCCGAAATTCCTGAATTACTGGCTCGTAACCCGGCGACAGACCTGGTGATAGTGCGGCTGAACGATAACAGCGTTCGCGTGCAGAACGCCAAAGGCGTCGGCGTGATTGATCGTGTTATCCGTGATGGGAAAAAGTTGTATCGTTATCGTGTAACGAAGGGAACCGACCCGCTGGGTTATGCGTCTGATAAGAAGGCGGCGGCGCCACGCTTTAAGTTGATGGACGGTAAATATCACGACGCAGACGCCTGGCTGGCTGCTACGCTGGAGACGCCCAAGCCGGACTGCGTGGTGCAGTTAATCGAGTTGAACGACTCGCCCCGCAGCGGCGACATCGTCCTGTTCGCAGCCGACGGCTGGGCCTTCGGCGGGAACGAAAAGGGCGGTCACGGCGGGCTGCTGGACCATGAGATTGTCGTACCCTGGATATGGGCCGGGCCTGGAATTCCGGCGAAAAGTTCCATCACCGCCGCGCGAACGGTGGACTTAATGCCCACAATGTTGCATCTTATAGGAAGGCGAGAAGCGACCCCCGCCGGACTTGACGGGAAAAGCCTCGCCGAGCGACTAAAAACGGGCCGCAGAGACGCAGAGAACGCAGAGAACGCAGAGAAATGAAAATAATAAAACAGGAATCTTTTTTACTTTATTTGTCCTCTGCGCTCTCTGCGCCCTCTGCGGCCTTATTGGTTACCTGAATATGAACGACCTTGACGATAAACCGATCAGACGCAACGGCGTGCGGAAAGAGCGTTTGGCGATACTTGGCGTAGTGGTGCTGCTGCTGGGCGCTGTAGCGCTGCCTCAGGCGTTTAAGAAGAAGCCCGAAACGCCGACCGTCAAGGTCCAATCGACCAAGACCACGCCTGCCTGGACCTTTCGCGGCATGACGCTGCAACTGCACTCCTGGTGGGAGGGTATCCCGTTCGAGAAGTACATCCGCGAGATCGCCGGCGGCGGGGCAAACACCATCTGTCTTTCAGTAGCGGCCTACCAGGAAAACTGCGTTTCCAGCTCGCTGTTTATCGAATATCGCAAAGTCCCCTCGGTCCGGCGTCTGAATAAACTGATTAAACTCGCCCACGATCTCGACCTGCGGGTGGTGCTGATGCCCATTATCCTGCTGGAGAACCCCGGCGCCGGAGAATGGCGTGGAAAGATCGCCCCCGCCCAGCCGGATTCCTGGTGGGAGGACTACGAGAATTACGTCCTCTTCTACGCCAAGATCGCCGACGCCGCCGGCGCGGAGGTATTCATGGTCGGCTCGGAACTGGTCAGTATGGAAGACCAGAGTCTCCGCTGGCGGCAACTTATCCGGAAGGTCCGCAAGGTCTATAAAGGACGGTTAATCTACTCGGCCAACTGGGACCATTACAAGGACATCGAGTGGTGGGGCGACCTGGACCTTGTTGGCATGACCGTCTATTACGACCTGGTCGGCGACAAGGCCTCGACCATGGAGGTGCTGCTGGACTCCTGGAAGCCCATCAGGAAGGAAATCCTCGACTGGCAGCAGAAGAAGGTCAATGGTATGCCGATCTTGTTCACCGAGGTCGGTTGGCCCAGCCAGGTCGGCTGCGCGAAGGAGCCGTGGAATTATTACGGCTCGAAAACGCCGGACCCCGCCACCCAGGCCAAGTGCTTCGAGGCCTTTTTCAAGACCTGGCGAAACGAAAAGTCCATCGCCGGCGTCTTTATCTGGGAATGGCGCAATCACCCCGACCAGACCGGCGGACTGAAGGACACCTCCTACATCCTGACGGGCAAACCGGCGATGAAAGTAATCAGCAGGCACGTACGATGGATCGGCGCTAAATACGACACCCAACCAGCGCCCACCACAACCACAGCCCCGACCGCTACCAGGCCCACCGGCGGCAAGTAGGGTGTTCCGGAGCGCAGCGCAGGCGGGTGCATCCCATTTGAGTAGGTAAGTTGCCGTGAGAGGTTGTAAAAAGCCTCTTTAAGGTAAAGCCGACGGATAGCGGATGTGTTTAGCCCCGTTAGGGGCGGTCGTTTTTAGCCCAGGGTGCAGCACGACGAAAGTCGGGCAAACCCTGGGTTACGATGATGCAATAAGATTCAAGCCCCGTTAGGGGCGGTCGTAGGCTCACGATCGCCTCTACGAGGCTTGAACATAATCAGATCTTTTATCCCAGGGCTTGGCCTCCCGCCTTCGCCAAAAGCTACGGCGTGGCAAGTCGGCCCGCGCCCTGGGCTAAAAACGACCGCCCCTAACGGGGCTAAACACGTACCGGATAACTACAACTACGGCTTGAGGACGCGGTACAGGACGGGCGAGGGTTTGCCGGCGACGTAAGGCAGCAGCGCCTCGGGGCAGTATGGTCTGACATTTGAGACGACGTAAAGCGGGCGATCCCCTATTGCCCGGAAAAACGCGCCGGGTTCTTCGACGACGTTCGGGACGGACCATCGCTCGTGCCCGCCGAGAAGAGTTATGTCCGTTCGCAGTCCGTGGGTTTTCCGGACGACGGCAAGGGGATAATAAGACGTTGCGGCTGCGACGATGACGGCGTCGGGATCCGCCTGTTCGAAGGCGGAGACGGCGAACATCTCGGCGGAATCCTCGTTATGTTTCCAGGGAACCAGCCAGTAACGCAGCTCATCGCGGAAAGGCAGGCGGCGTTTTCGTTTTATATCGAACCCGGCGGCGCGTGCGAACGAAGGAGCGGCTGCGAAAAACGCGGGCGGTACGAGGATCGAGCAGATGCACGCGGTAATTGCAACGGTCCGCCATCGGCGCGAGGCGTCGTACAGCGCCGCGATTCCGACAGCCGCCGCCGTCGCCAGCATCGCCAGGCTCGGAAGCATAAAGGTGAACTGGTCCGGAACGGGATAACGAATGAAAAACAGCAATTCGATCGCCGTGATTGCCCCGAGCGTTACGGCGGCAGCGCCGCCGATCCGCCGGCGCATCCGTATCCACCCGATCACCGCCAGCGGCAGAAGGAAATTGACGAAATTCATTGCCGACAGGGCGACGTTGGCCTTCCAGTGCGTCGAGGACACAGCAACGTTGAGCACCTGCCCGGCGTACCGTCCGAACAGTGCGGAGCGGACGGCGGCGAACGCATCGCCGCCGACGATAGCCAGTTCGACCGTCATTGTGATGTACAGCCCGGCCCCGAGTATCCATGCCGCCGCCGCAGCCGCCAGCGAACTTGACGGCAGGCGCTTTCGAGCGACCAGGACGACCGCCACGGCGACATACACAGGCAGGGGCAGCAGCGCGAAATTATGAACGCAAA
>DAOVFI010000408.1 GCA_030673005.1 Planctomycetales bacterium | reverse complement strand
CCGCGGACACGCGGGTCCGTCAATGAACTGTAAGCCTGGCGCGTCTCCGCCGCTCCCAGACGGGCCTTGTCCTGCTGCCGCGTAATGATAAAATCCACCCGGACTGAAACCGTGCGAACCAGGGTCTCAACTTCCTGCGACGCCGGGGCGGACGCATCCGATCCACGCCGACGAATCGTCCTGGTCGCCTTCACGTCCTTCGCTTCGACGTGAATCTCGCCGGTAACAATCACAGCACCGGCCCCTGAAGTTACCTCGCCGGCTGAAACGTTCATGTTTTCCCGAATCCGGCGCTCCAGCCGCTCCTTGAGCATCCTGGCGACCTTGTCGGCACAAGGGTACTTCTGACCTGAAGCGACGGTAAATTGCCCGACGGTTACGGCTCGTGCGTCATACGGCGCCGGCAGGTCCGGCGGCAGTACGTGCCTGACGGAAATTACAGGTCCGCCGCAACCGACAGAAATAAGCGACATCACGAAGACCAGAAGCGAAGGTAGATGTGATTTGACCATTTACGCTCCTTTACCGGAAAATAGTCACTATGTTTGATTCGCTGTAAAGACTACCCCGAACACGGCAGCAAGGCAACGTCGAATAGATAGGAACAATTTGCGTTGTTGGACGTGGCACGGGCGTCTCGCCCGTGATGCATTATCATCATGGCCGAGACGGCCATGCCACATTCCGGCAACATCGAACGCTACATGGAGTTTCCAATAAGTCCGTTGACTTACAGGCCCATGCCTACTAATTTTATGTGCATACCGGCGGAATGTGAAAGACAGACGCCATGACTGACCCGATGAGAACACTTTCAATTCTTTGCCTTCTGGCAGCCTGTGGATGCGGATCGCAATCTGTCCTGCTCGAAAGCGAAGGTGAGTATCTGTTCACCGCGCCGGATGTGCTGGCGCTGCCCGGCGAGAACGTCGAATTACGCGCCCGGCTACAGATGGGTGACCTGCTCGAACCAAAAGTCGGCTGTATAGTACGATTCCTGCGGGACGGGCGGTTGTTCAAGGCCGCCGAAACCGACGACGACGGCGTCGCCGTAGTAACCTTCGCGCCCGAAAAACCCGGCGTGTATCGGTTCACAGCCGAGTTGTCGCCCAACGGTTTTCCGGACATCCCGCCGCCGCCGCGACAATTTCAGGTAGCCTGCCGCCGGAGCGAAGAACCGTCGATAATCGTCGATCTTGACAAGACGCTGGTGGCTTCGGGTTTCCATCTCGTGCTTATCGGCGAGCCTGAACCGATGCCGGACTCGCCCGGGGTGATGCGGCGGCTGGCCGGGAAACACTCGATAATCTATCTGACCCACCGGCCGGACTACTTCGGCCCGAAATCAAAGGCCTGGCTGGGCAAGCACAAATACCCCGACGGGCCGGTCCTGCTTTCCAACGTCAGCGGCTTTCTCAGCGGCAGCGGCGCTTTCAAGACACAGGCAATTCAACGACTCCGCAGCCGGTTCAAGAACATACGAATCGGCATCGGCGACAAGATATCGGACGCCCAATCGTATCACGACAACGGGATTCGGGCATTCCTGATAATCGAAATCCCGCAGGCCGCCCCAGCCGAACAACTCCGCACGCTGGCGAAATCCCTGGAGACCCTGCCCGACCAGGTGCAGGTGGTTACCTCGTGGTCGCAGATCGAAAACGTACTGTTCGGTAACGCCTCTTATCCGCGCTCGCGGATGCAGCGCGAACTGAAAAAGAAGGCTGATGCCCTTAAGACAGAAGAAAAAAACACCGCTGAATAGGTACATCCTTGAGGGACGAACTCGTTCTCTGTGGCAGTTGTAACGATGGGTGCCATGCTTTCACGCGAAGCGGGTAAGCATGTCTAAGCCTGCGTAACATGCCTACCCGCTAAAGCGTGAAGGCGTGGTACCCGGCATTTTGGATGTTACAGACTACTCGTCCAGGACGGGAGAATTATTGTGCGAGTCTTACAGTCTATTTGCTTCGTGCTTCTTTCGGCGACGGTCGCCGGTTGCATTCCCAGCCAGGAGTTGACCGAAGGCGAGATCGGCCGTTACTGGTATCTTCAGGCCGATGCCTGGGACCGCGCCGAACGCAAAACGCTCGAACTCGTCGGCAGAAAACTGCCTTCGCGATGGGTTTTTCGCCAGGAACCGAGCCTTATCTGGTCCACCGTCAGCATTGTCCGGGCGATTGACAAATTAGAGACCGGAAGCGAAGAATTCAACGTTGCCGTCAGCCCCGCACACGCCACGATGCTTGTAACTGTCCTGTCCGATATGCGCACTACGCTTGAGGACCTGCGCGAAATTGCCGATCCCGATACACCCAAGACGCCGGAGAAATGGGCTTCTGCCGTCGCCGGGGTGCTGGTTCTGACCGAGAAGGTCTCCCGGATCGCCACAGCCGAAGAGGGCCGGAACGACAAAACGACAAGCGAGCCGCTCGGCTGGTCGGCCGGTCCGATGATCCGGATGTTGACTGCGTACCTGAACGAACGCTCCGAGGGCAATCTGCTGGCGGGAATGAAGCCCGATCAGGTCGGTCGGCTTCGGCAGGTTCTGGTCCAGGTGGTTCTTCGTGTCGGTTTCGCCGCCGCCGGCAAACAGCAACCGCCCGCGCT
>DAOVFI010000088.1 GCA_030673005.1 Planctomycetales bacterium | reverse complement strand
TGACGGAGGAACTGTTGCCGGTGGAGGAAGTGAGACGTTCGCTGCCCCGTTCAGTGGCGACGCCGTGTTGCACATAACACCCGAGTACCTGCTCGGCGACCTGAACGAAGACGGATTCGTCGGTCAGACCGACCTGGACCTTGTACTGGCCGAATGGGGCGACAGTGTAGCGCATGGTTCGACGCCCGACCCCTCCGGCGACGGGATGGTCGGACAGGCCGATCTTGACATCGTACTGGCCGACTGGGGCCAAAGCACCCAACAGATCCCCGAACCGGCGACGTTGCTCTTGTTATGCGGAGCAGCCGTTCCGGTTCTACTGAAGCGAAGGCGAAAATCCTGAGCCTGGTATTCTGTCAATCATCAAGTTTTGGTGGCACAGGTTTGTAACCTGTGCGGCTGATATGGGTTAGTAACTTGTGCGGCTGCACAGGTTACAAACCTGTGCCACCAACAGAATCAAAGTTGACAGAGCACTAACCCTACTTCATCCCGAACATCTGTTCCTTCAGGTCGAGGTAGTAGAGGTAATCTTCAGGCCCGCCGTCGTCGTCGCAGGATCGCCAGGCCGGCCAGTCCGAACAGCGTCAGCGAAGCGGGTTCGGGGACGTAATCCAGATTGTCATAAAAGTGATAGTACTGCGCGCCGCCGGGGCGATTGGTGCCTTCGTTGGAGACCATGACGTAGGCCAGTTCGTCCGGCACATCCCCCGGGTTGCTGCACAGGGGCAGGCCGCTGACCGACGCGAACAGCGAACCGTCTTCGTGAATTCGGACGACCGCGTCGAGTGTATTGTTATTCAAATCAATATCGAGGAACACATCGTAGAACGCGGCGGGAAGACCGGTATAGATGCCGGTGGCGATAGGATGCCAAACGCTGCCGTCGAAGTGCTTGAGCGTCCGTTCGTCGCCTTCGGCGTTCAGACCCATGTATGGCCCCCAACCGCTGTCGGACGTCTTGCCGAAGGCGATAACTGAACGATGCGCCTCATTGCCCGTTGCCATCAGGAAGGTGTAGGAGACCTGGACCAGGCCGCTAACCGGAACAAGACGTTTCCAGGCATAGCGGTACGGGTGTTCCGGGCTGCCGTCGGTTAATGCGGCATGAACCCGGAGCAGGTGGTCTGAATCGTAGTTGGGATAGCCATGATCCGCCACCTTGAAGTAGGCAATCTGTTCGCCCTGCCAGCCGTACTCGTCCGGCTGATGATACAGAGCGCCATTGACATAGCCCTCCGATTCTTCAAAACCGATATAAACAGCCTGGACCTGACAAGCAAAAATTAACACCACACCGACCATTACAATCGCGTTCCTCACTTCATGCCTCCTTAGTAATTGTTAGAGTCTTACATGCCTGATCTATTCTGCGTAACCGGGTAACACGCCCGACAACCAAATCCACAAAACTCGCCTCTCATAGACGAACAACAATTATATTATATCTTTCCCTTTTTTGCAAGCGTTTTTTCCTTACCCCATCCCGAACATCTGTTCCTTCAGGTCGAGGTAATAGAGGTAATCGACAGGTTTGACGTTCGGGGGGCAGCGGTGGTCGCAGAACGGGATGTATCCGCCGCGCTCGACGTACGGGACGAGCGATTCCATGTATTTCTTTATGGCCGCCGGGCCTTTGCCGAGTTCCATCTTGTCGAAGCCGCCCATGATGCGGAGGTCTTTGCCGTATTCGTCCAGCAACTCGCCCGGATGCGCGCAGGAGTTGACTTCATAAGGGAACAGGCAGTTAATCCCGCCTTCGAGCAGGAACGGCAGGATCGGCCTGACGTCGCCGTCGCAGTCGGTGTACCATAGATCGATCCCGGCGGCGTGGAGCCTGTCACCAATCCGCTTGTATCGCGGCGTTACTACGTCCCTGAAGAAATCGACCGACACGATCGGCCCGTTCTTGAAACATATATCCTCCCATCCGCTGGCGTAGTCGAAGTCGATCTGCCCTAACACCTGGTCGAGAAAATTCTCCACCAGCAGGCAGCAGGTCTCGACCATGTCCTCGACCATTTGCGGATAGTCGTAACAGGCGTAGGCCAGGCCCTCGAAGGTGAGCATATCGCGGACCTTTCCGATCATCGAGCCGCAGCCGACGCCCAGCGGGTAATCCCGGCCCGGCGGGTGTGCCTTTTTGACGGACTCGATGTCTATCTTGCGGGCCGGGTCGTCCAGGCGGAAACGCTCGGCCTTGACGCGCTTCCAGTCATCCGGCGTAACAATGGAGGATTTAATGTAATGCGGGATCGTATCGTGCCCGTCGGTGGGCACCTCCGCCAGCAGCCCGTCGGGGTTCATGATTATCCGGGTCGTGCCCGTTTCCTCGACAGTCTTTTCCTCGAAAGGCGGGTTTAGCCAGATGCCACCTCTCAGGCTGACGATCCTGTCGAAATTGAAGAAGACGTCGGCCTGGTCGTTGTCGGTGATGCCGTTTTCGATAAAGATCGGCCACTGCTGGAAATTCTCGTTCCAGTAACCGAACTCCATATTGAAGCAGCGATCCACGGCTTGATAGTGCATCTGTTTATTAAACCGCTCGCGGTCGGTCATAGTGCCTTTCCACTTTGGACGGCATGGAGTAATTAGCATGTTTTTTTCCTGCCTGCGCTACGTCTGATCTTTGTCGTTCAGCCCTGCGGTGCGGATTCGCATCACCAGTTGCGACAATGCCCGTCCGCCCATAAACAAAACCGCGCCCAAGATTACCTGGACACCAAGAGCAGTAAGTTCGGCAATTGTGCTGGCTGTCCACCTGCTCTCAAAGTCCGGCAGGGGCTGGAACGCCAGATAGGAAAGGATGTGGGCTATTCGCGGTATGGCGTGGATCAGAACCACCAGGCCGACGACGGAAAAGGCAATCGCCATGAATTCTCGTCCCGGAAGTCGGCATTGGTCGCCTTCGGTTTGCTCATCGGAAACCATCCGACTCGCCAGAGCGTTCGACCTGCGCCATAGTAGTATTCCGGCAACAAGATAAAGCAGCACCGGCACGAAGGTTGCCGAGAGGTTCCAGAGGAACGTGTGTATATTATCATCCCGAAGTTCTTCTATAAAAAATCGGGACAGGAAGAAGTAAAGACCCTGGAGATACTGCGGTATCTGAAGCAGGGCATAGACGGCCAGGATCTTGCATGCCAGCGATGCGATTTCTCTTTTTGTCATTTCTCTGTAACCAGATGCATCTCAGCCGTTACAGGAAGTTCAAAAATGTTCTTCCGCATCAATCGCGTAGAGAAGAAGAGGACTTCCAGGCTTTCGATCTCGCCGGTGGACGGATTCATCCGGGCAATCACTTCATCGCCGAGTTCCTCAGACTGCTGCTCGGCGTAGGGAGGGCGCTTGTTGATGTAGAGAATGTCCGATTCACGGTCGTATTGGAATGTCATTTTTTCGACCATTCAATTTCTCCTTGGGCCAGTTTTCCGGCGATATAGGCGGTAATAACCCAATGCCGTTCGTTTGGTTCGGAATCGCTGACGACTACAACAACAACGTTCTTGCCACTTCCAACATCATCGAACCACCGAGCAAACAACCTTGCATTGCCCATCCTTAAACTACGACGAACCTGATCCGGTTCCGCCAACGTTTCCATGGTACAACGCCGATGTGCCGGAAGCAAATCAGGGTGATGTTCGGCAATATGCCGCTCTCGCTCTTCCGTCAATTCAACTTCACCATGAAGATATGGGCAGGGGAAACGGGCCATTGCATATTCCTTACATTACCACCAACTGCTGTTCTGTTCGCCGGAGGATTTGTCTTCTTGCCCAGGCGGGGTCGGTTTCGGGGAAGTCTTTTCGGTAGTGGACGCCGCGGGTTTCCGCCCGGCGGAAGGCGCACTCGACGACCAGCAGAGAGGCCGTCAGCATGTTCTGGACCTCCCAGCCGGCGGGATCAAAGAATTCCTTGTCCATGACGTAACTGCCCCAGAAGCCGATGATTTCCTTAGTTTCGGCCAGGCGCGGGCCTGTACGAACGATGCCGGCGTTTCGCCACATTATTGAGCGTAGCGAGTTACGGATGTCGGACAGGTCCAGCGCGGTGCGGTCGGAGTGAGGATTGGACGAGATTATCCGGCGCGCGGTGAGTCTGGTGTTGGCCTCGCCGGCGGCGTCCGCGGCCAAACGCCCGCAGGCCTTGCCCGCTACCAGCGTCTCCAGCAGTGAATTGCTTGCCAGTCGGTTTGCCCCGTGCAGTCCGGTGCAGGCGGCCTCTCCGCAGGCCCACAGTCCACCCAGCGAAGTCCGTCCGTCGGCGTCGGCCTTGACGCCGCCGATCATGTAATGGGCGGCGGGCCGGACCGGGATAAGGTCGTTCCCGATGTCTATGTCGAAATCCGCACACAGACGGCAAATCTGGGGGAATCGCCGTTTGACTCGCTCTGCGCCGATATGTCGAACGTCGAGAAAGACGTGCGTCGAGCCGGTCTTTTCCGTTTGTGCGACGATGGCCCTGCTGACGACGTCGCGCGGGGCAAGTTCGCCGTCCTCGTGGTATTTGCCCATGAAGCGGTTTCCCTCGCGGTCGATGAGGTGCGCGCCCTCGCCGCGAACGGCCTCGCTTATCAGGGCGCGAGTGGCGCCGGCGACGTAGAGCGTAGTCGGGTGAAACTGCATCATCTCCATCTCGGCCAGTTCCGCACCGGAGCGGAAGGCGATCGCTACGGCGTCGGCGGTCGAGCATGACGGGTTGGAGGTCTCGCGCCACAGCATCCCCGCCCCGCCGGCGGCGAGGATCGTCTGCTTCGCCCAGATCATCTGAAGGCCGTAACGCGCGTGGAACGTAATCGCCCCGACAACCGCCCCGTCGGCTTCATCGGTAATCAGGTCCACGACGAAACAATTCTCGAAAATCTTTATATTTTCATGAGCCTTTGCGCGGTCGATCAGCATCTCGAGCAGGTATTTTCCCGTAGCGTCGCCGTGTGCGTGTACGATGCGGTTGGCTGAATGCGCGCCCTCCCGACCGAGTGCGACCCGGTCGCCTTCACGGTCAGCCGGCAGACCCCATTCGATCATCTCGGCGATAGTTTGAGTGGCCTCGCCGACCACCCGGCGGATTACCTCCTCGTCGCCCAGCCCGGCAGCACAGGAGATTGTGTCGGCCACGTGAGCCTCGATCGAGTCGGCTTCGTCCATCACCGCGGCGATTCCGCCCTGGGCGTAACAGGTGTTGGATTGTTCCAGGTCGCCTTTTGTCAGGACCAGCACCTGGGCGTTTTCCGCCGCCGCCAGCGCCGCACGCAAACCGGCAGCGCCGGCCCCGATTACCAGCACGTCGGTGAAGATGTGCCCGATGTCCCTGCTGTCGAAACTCAGCAGGTAACGACGCTGTAAATAAGGCCTTTCCATAATCGGTGTTACTATAGCACCTCCGCGTAGATTGCAACAGGTTCCATTGTCGAAGGTTGTTTCTCGTTTCGGCCTCGCCTAATATCGGGCCACCGAAGCAAATCGAGGTTTGTCATGAAGCACATCCGCATAGTGATGGTGCGTGAGAACATGGAGGATATTCCACAATATCCTCTGCCTGAAGGATACAGGGTGCGACTTTATCGCCCCGGCGATAAGGATACGTGGGTCCGGCTTCAGTGGGATTTCGACTCGCTGGTCAAAGGCGTCGAGAAGTTCGACAAATCCTTCGGGTACAATCTGCCTGCCCTTGAACGGCGGTGCTTTTTTCTGGTAGCGCCCGACGGCCAGGACGTCGGGACAATCACAGCATGGTACAGTCAAAATTATCACGGCCAGAGGTGGGGGCGGATTCACTGGCTTGGAATCGTCCCGGAACATCGCGGGAAACGACTCAGCAAATCACTGATGACCGTGGCTATGAACTGTTTGAAAGTGGCAGGGCATCGTCGTGCGATGTTGGGAACCCATCCGGACCGTATCCCCGCCATCAGGACATACCTGGATTTCGGCTTCTCGCCCGACATGACCGGCAGGAACGCCGAGCAAGGCTGGAAGATGGTCCGGGAAACACCGCTACACAATAAAAATAATCAATTGACCTGTAACTAATCCCTAATCCCTGGTCCCTTTCCGGGCTACCGGCTACTGACTACCGGCTACCAAAGAGTATGGTGATACTTGCGGAATACGGGCTGGTCTATTACGTTTGACTAATAGATGATAGGTTTCTCTCTGCAATTTCGAGGCGTGGAGAACACCGCCCTGCTGGCGGCGCTTGGAGGGGCAATCGCCGCGGCGGTTCTGGGTTACGGCCTCTGGCAGTGGATACGGCATCGACGTCGCGGTGCGGTTACGGCAATCCTTGCCGGTGCGGCTGCGGGCGTGTTCGTTACGGCGGCGGCGGCGAGGCTCACACTGGACAGCCCCGTCGGACGGATGCTCTGGCTGGTGCTGCTGGGCGGAGTGATTATCCTTGCCGTCGGCGTTTTCTACTCCGCCGTCTATGCCTACCTCGGCCGGCGGAAAATTGCCACACTGCTGGTACTGCGATTCGGCGCGATCCTGGCGCTTCTGCTCATCCTGTTCAAGCCGGCGGTCAGCGTCCAGCCGGCGACGGACGCCTTCAGGAAGACGCTGCCGATCCTGGTGGACCGGTCGGCGAGCATGTCCGCGACCGACCAGACCGACCTGCCCGACCGCTATCGACAGGCCCTCGGCGCCCTGGCAGGACAGTCGCAGCGAATAAGCGAGCATTTCCGAGTCGCGTGGTTCCACTTCGCCGAAAAAACCCAGCAGGTCGAGGACGTTGAGGAACTTTCCGACCTGGCGCCTTCAGGGGCGGGAACCGACGCGACCGACATCGCCGCTGCGATCCGCCGGGCTGTTTCGGCACAATCGGCCAGGGAACTCGCCGGCGTGATACTCATCTCCGACGGGCTGCACAACGCGCCGGGCGACATATACGAGGCCGCCGCCGAATCGCCCGTTCCTATCTACTGTCTCGGCATCGGCTCCCGCGACGAAAAAGCCTCAGGCCGGCGAAACGTACGCCTTCTTTCCGCGTCCGCCCCGCTGGAAGCGGTCGCCGACAACGTTACCACCATTACCGCCACGCTTCGACTGACCGGCTGGGCCAATATCCCCTCTCGCGTCGTGCTGACCGAAAACGGCAAAGAAGTCGCCTCCAGTCAGGTCCTGGTTGAAAGCAACGCACAGACATCGACGGTAAAGTTGAAGTGGACACCTACAGGTTCGCCCGCCGACAGCGAAGGCCCAGACATACGCAAACTGAATATCGCCGTCGAGCTAAATCCCGCCGAGGCCACCGCCGACGACAACGCCGCCGAACTGCACGTACTGGTAACTTCCCCGCATATCCGCGTCCTCTATGTCGAAGGCACACTCCGCCCGGAATACAAATACCTCCGGCGAATCCTCGCAGGCGATCCGAACGTCAAGAGCGTCAGTCTCGTTCGGTTCGCCGAGAACCGCTTCCTCTCGCAGGGCAGTATCGACGGGAAAAAACTGACCGGCCTGCCCCGGACGGACGAGGACTTCGCGATGTTCGACGTGATTATCATCGGCGACCTTGACCGGTCGTTCCTCAGCCGCGACCAGATGGAGCAAATTCGTCGCTTTGTCAACGACGGCAAGGCGCTGCTGATGCTGGGCGGGCGGCACAGTTTCGGTCCCGGCGGATACGCCGGCACGCCCGTCGAGGCGGCGCTTCCGGTTTTCTGCGGCAGCCGGGCCCAGCCGCAGGAAACCACGAAGTTCGTGCCGCGACTGACCGCCGTCGGAACGTCCTCGCCCGTTTTCGCCGACCTGGGCGAGTTCTTCCATGGCCCGACCGGCAAGGCAAGCAAGGCGGTGCCGGAACTGTTCGGATGCGTTACAGTCCCGCGCGCCAAACAGGCGGCGAACGTCCTGGCCGTACACCCGACCCGCCGCAACGCCAACGGGCCGCTGATCGTCCTTGCAGTCCAGCAGTTCGGAGCGGGCAGATCGGCTGCTTTCACCGCCGACACCACCTGGCAGTGGTATCTCCGCCTCCGTCCAATGGGGGCCCAAAGCCCTTATCACCGCTTCTGGGGACAGCTAATCCGCTACCTCGCCGGCGTGGAGAAAAAGCGCCAGACAGGCAAGCCGTCCGTCCTGGCCCGTACCGACCGGGCGTACATGCGGCAGGACGAGGAACTGAAGATAACCGTGCAGGTAAAGGACGCCGAAGGCAGGCCGGACCGGAATGCCTCCGTTACTGCCATGCTGCGGGCCGAGGGACAAGATGATCGAAAGCCCACGACGGTCACCCTGACCGCCGGACCGGGGGTGGGTATTTATCATGGCGCATACCGGGCGGACCACGGCGGAAAATACACCATTACCATCACTGCCGTCGATAAAAACGCCAAGACCATCGGAACCGACTCCCTGCCGCTGATCGTGGCTGCACATTCAAAGGAAACCGATCGCTTGGCCCGAAACGACAAGACCCTCAGCGCCCTGGCCGGGAAGGACGGGCGATATGCCGAACTGTCCTCACTTCCTGACATTGTTGACGAGATCATCGCCCAGTCCGCAAAAGACAGCCCGCCGCCGCCGGTGCCGAAACAGTACAGCCTCTACAACTTTACACTCCTGTTCCTCGCCTTCGCCGCACTGCTGACCGTCGAATGGATCCTCCGCCGAAACTGGCAGTTGCAATAAATTGCCGGGTGCCGTGGCCGCTGTGTTTGCGGCCACGCGGAAGGTACAGGATGTGCAGATTCTTCTTACTGCACCTGCCTTCGCCGAATCAGCGCAAATCCGCTGATTGCCAGCAGCGACAGTGTCGCCGGTTCGGGGATGACCGAGATGTTGTCGGCGTGGTGGTACACCCAGGGTACGTAGTTCGTGTACGTACGAGTGAACAGCACCTCCACGTCGTAGTCGCCG
>DAOVFI010000618.1 GCA_030673005.1 Planctomycetales bacterium | reverse complement strand
GTTGGCGACGAACACCAACCCGCACGTCTTCGCCTTCGCCCACGAGCCTGCTTTCCACGTGTACCATCCGGGCGGCCCGGATACTTATCCGGCCGATCGGGACGCATTCTGGAGCAGTCTCGCCGGCGCAGGCGGGCGGGCTTATTTCTGCGGCGACGATCACTTCTACAACCACGCCCGTATCGACGACGGCGACGGGAATCCGGACGACGACGTACATCAATTCATCATCGCAACGGCGGGGGCGCCGCTCTATACCTGGGACGGAAACTACGACGGGAATAACACCACCTTCACGCCCGAAAAAATCAATCACGCGAAACAGTATGGCTACGTCGTCTTCGAGCTCGACGGGCTGGACGTAACGGCGACCTGGATGGAGCGAGCCGGCGCGGGCATATATCAGGCAGGGGAGACCTGGACTTACACCGCCGTTCCCGAACCGACTTCCGCGACGGTACTTGTGCTGGGCGCGCTTGCGATGCTGCGGCGACGGAAGAGGTGAACAAGCGACACAGGTTACAAACCTGTTCCACCTGACACAGGTTACAAACCTGTGCCACCCGGGCTGCAATCGGAAAGGGGCTTTCCCGGCGGTGCAAATCGGCGTAATATTTCCATATAAACATAGAAGCGGGATTTATTATGCCTACGTTACTGGTAAATCGCAGACCGATCACGGCGCGTTTGTGCTGGGAGGCGCTGGAGGTGGCCGCTGCGCCGTCGGCGGCGCTGGAGGCGATGGCGGGCCGGGCTTATCCTGTATTGCTGGAAAGCGCAGCCGTCGATCCTCGCTACGGGCGGTACAGCGTAATTGCCTGCCGGCCACGGGAAATTATTACTCTGCGCGAAGGCCTGATGCTCGACCGCGCGGGCAGGCAGTGGTCGGGACAAACGCCGCCGCAGGCCCTGCGTGCGGCATTGAGAATGGTGCGGACGAGGGGCGACTCGCCGGTTCCGTACGGGCCGGGGTGGATCGGGTATATCGGTTACGAGTTCGGGCGGCATCTGGAACGCTTGCCGGGCAGGACGCAGCGGGATACGTCGCTGCCCGACCTGCACCTGGCGTTTTACGATGCAGCGGCTGTCCATGACGCCGTAAAGAATCGCTGGTACCTGACCTGGCTGGCGTTCGACGGGCCGAGTCGCAGCGGCCAAGAGTCCGCCGAGATGCTGCGGGGGATACTCCAGTCCGCACGCGAAACGGACAAGCCGTTCGACAATGCTCACGACAAGCCGTTCGACAACGCTCACGACAAACCGTTCGACAATGCTCACGACAAGCCGAAGCAACTAATTGAGGCGCCCCGAACGGATACGGAGGTAAAGAGTAATTTTTCGCATGAGGAATATCGACGCGCCGTCGCGCGGTGTATCGATTACATCGCAGCCGGGGACATCTTCCAGGTAAATTTCTCGCAGCGATTCACGGCCGCCGATGCCCCGCCGCCGCTGGATATTTACCGTGCGCTTCGCCGGCGGAA
>DAOVFI010000220.1 GCA_030673005.1 Planctomycetales bacterium | reverse complement strand
CAAACCCCGTGAAAGCCGCAAGCCCAAACGCCCAGTGCGAAAGGAAGCGGTACGACACTCCAAACACCAGGAATAACATCCGGCAGGGCGCTAAATGTCAAGAAAAATCTGGAAAAAAATTGTAATGGGTAAGTTACGGCGGGTGCCGCCCCACGCCGGACATTCATCCAATCGGTAATTGTTCAGATCAGGTATTTTTTATCCACCTTCGCGAATTTGCGGATTTGTCCGGCGGATTCTTCGCTGTCTTCCCGGCCCAGCAGGGCGAAGGTCGCCTTTTTTCCCAGTTCGACCGCCGGTTGATTGTAGGCGTCGATGTCCAGCAGTTCGCCCATCAGGCTGGTGGTGAACTCGTAAAGGAAGATGAACTCGCCGACCGCTTCGGGTGTAACGGCGTCGAAGCGGATCGTAACGCTGGGCCGATGCGACCGGGCGAGGGCGTACTCGGTCGCCTGCTTCTCGGCGGCGAGCAGGGCGGAAAGCCCGACCTTCCGCAGGGGCGACAGTTGTTCGATTTCGCCGAAGACGTCCGGGATGCGGACCCGGCGCGGATGTTTTCCGACTTCCAGGAAGACGATTATCTTGTCGTTAGGCCCTTCGCGGTAGAGTTGGATCTGGCTGTGCTGGTCGGTCGCGCCGAGCGCTTTGACGGGCGTCGGGCCGACGAAGACCTCGCTTCCGCTGCGGTCCGTCGCCTTTGCGAGCGACTCGGCCCATAGTTGTCGATACCAGTCGGCCAGGCCGGCAAGGCGATTGGAGTACGGCATCATTACGTGGACGGGCTTTGCCTTTTCGGCGTACATAAGGTATTTGACTGCCGCCAGGACGCAGGCGGGGTTATCGGCCGGCGGTGCGGTCTTCACTCGCCGGGCCATCGACGCCGCACCCGCAAGCAGCGCGTCAATGTCGATGCCGCACATCGCGGCGCTGAAAAGTCCGACCGGCGAAAGGATGCTGAACCGCCCGCCGACGTCGGGCGGCACGGTCAGCGTCGCGTAACCGTCGTCGGCGGCGATGTCGTGCAGGATGCCTTTTTCGGGATCGGTCGTCGCGACGATGCGGTCGGCGAAGCCGGCGCCCAGGCGCTCTGTCAGCATCTCGCGGACGATCATGAACTGCCCGGCAGTCTCGGCCGTTCCGCCGCTCTTGGAAATTACGTTGAAGAGCGTCTTTTTCAGTCGTCGGCCCAGCAGGCCCAATGTATCGCCGATGAGTGTCGGATCCGCGTTATCCAGCACGAACAGCCGCGGGCCGCCGCGTTTGGCGTCGCCGAGGAGATTATACGTAACCGGGTTCAGCGCCTGCTGAAGCGCGATGTTGCCCAGGGCCGATCCGCCGATACCCAGGACAACAAGGTCGGTCGTATTCTCACGGTACCGGCCTGCAAGGTCCATAACTTCGTCGCGGTAGTCGCGCCGGGCGGGAAGTTCGGCGTACCCCAGTTCACCCGCATCCCACTGCGCGACGACCGCCCGGTGCGCGGCGGCGACCTTTTCCACCGTCGATTCCATCTCGGACGGACAGATTCCGTGCTCTGGCCCGATTACGTCTGACGTTGCGTTCTTCCAGTAGAGTTTCAGCATCTGTGTTTCCTTTTTACCAGTTGGTAGGGCGAGCAACTTGTTGCTCGCGTAACGCCTCGCGCAATGCCGCGCGACTCAGATCATTGGTTATTCGTTCCAGTAGTATTCGACGGTTCCCGGCAATTCCACGCGTCCGCACCAGTCTTCATCGTATTCTCCCATTTGCACATATCGACGGAAGCTCGACCACGACCAATCCTTCGGCTGCCGCGCCAAGCCGTGTTTTACCGGGTTGATGTGGATATAGTCCAGGTGCATCTTGAAATCCCGAGCATCGCGTATCGTATGCTCCCAGAACCGGCGTTGCCATACGCCTCTCAGCCGATGCCGTCGCTGCCCGCGGGCTACCGGCGCTTCGGCGCCGCCGCTTGCCAGCCACTCCCGCGTAAAACGCTTCTTGAAGGCTGAAACGCGAACCGAGTAGTCCAGGTCCAAATCTTCCAGAGTCCAAATCATGTGCAGATGATCCGGCAGCAGGACGATCGCGGTCATTTCCCACGGACGCTCAGCGGCGGTCCGACGCAGGACCGTTCCCAACAGGTCTCGCGCCATCGAATGGGCGAAGATTGACCGACGACCAGCCGTAACCACCGTCAAGAATACGATTTGTCCGCGCCATCGTCGATACCCCGGCATGAAATGGATTGTACCGACTCGCCGTTGCGCGAGCAACAAGTTGCTCGCCCTACTACTACGGGTCGTTGTTTTCCGCGGCGCGGTTGTTATTATGTCGGGCATGGGCAAGCGAACTTCATCGAAGCAGTCCGGCCGGTCCGGCGCGGCGCCGATGACTTACAAGGATTCCGGCGTGGACATCGACGCCGGCGAGGCGATGGTCGAGTCCATCCGCACGCTGGTCGAGAAGACCTACTCGCCTCGCGTCGTCGGGACACTCGGCGGGTTCGCCGGACTGTTCAGCCTGGACTTCAAGGGGAAACTCCTCAGGCAGAACTATCGCGACCCGATCCTTGTCTCCTGCTGCGACGGCGTAGGCACGAAACTGAAGGTGGCGTTCATGACCGGCAGACTCGACACTGTCGGGATAGACCTGGTGGCGATGAACGTCAACGACCTTATCTGCGTCGGCGCCGAGCCGCTGTTCTTCCTGGACTACGTAGCCGTCGGCCGGCTCGAGCCTGACCGGATGCGGGACATTGTCGCGGGCGTATCGGCCGGGTGTGTAAAGGCCGGCTGTGCGCTGCTGGGCGGCGAGACGGCGGAAATGCCGGACTTCTACAAGGCAAAAGAGTTCGACATGGCCGGCTTCACCGTCGGCGTCGTCGAGCGGAACCGGATCATCGACGGCTCGCGCGTCAAGGTCGGCGACTCGATCATCGCACTGGCGTCCGACGGGCTGCACTCCAACGGCTTCGGTCTGGCCCGCCGCGCGATATTCAACAAGGCGAAACTGAAACTCAACGCACGCCCCGTCGAACTGGAAGGCGCTACCGTCGCCGAAGCCATGCTCGCCCCCACGCGGATATACGTCAAAAGCGTCCTGGAGATTCTGCGGGCATACAGGAGATACCACGTCGTCAAGGCGATGGCCCACATCACCGGCGGCGGACTGCCCGGCAACCTGCCACGCATCCTGCCCGACGGGCTGACGGCGAGAATCAAAAAATCCAGCTGGGCGATCCCTGGCATATTTAACCTGATAGCAAAGTCCGGACCCGTCGATCAGGTTGAGATGTTCCGCGTGTTTAACATGGGAATCGGTTTTGTCATGGTGGTCTCGCCGGCGCGAGCGGCGCAGGTGATGACCAGGCTGAGACGCGCCGGCGAACGATGCTGGATCGCCGGAAAGGTCATAAAGGGCGGACCGAATATACAGTGGGCTTAAAAGACAGGGACTAGGGAATTGGGACCAGGGAATAGATTTATTACTCTTGGAGTGGTTCTGGCGCTGGTGGGTTTTGCCGGTTGTGCGCCGGCCCAGCCGTTTGTTACGCATGAGCGGTCCGACCGCGGACTGGTGCTGGTCCTGACCGGCATAGAAGGCGTCAGCCGGATAAACAAAGGCATCTGCTGGGGACTGGCCGACGCGGGGATCGATTGGGCGATCGAACTGGTCGATTGGACCGTGCCCGGTGCGTACCTGAACAACTTGCGCCATCAGGAGCGCAACCGCCGGAAGGCCGAAGACATCGCCAGTCGGATCGTCCGGTACCAGATGTCCTATCCGAATCGCCCTGTGTTCCTGATAGGTCAGAGCGGCGGCGGCGGGATGGCCGTCTGGATCGCCGAAGCCATGCCGCCCGGCGGGCGCGTTGACGGATTGGTCCTGCTGTCGGCGGCCTTGAGTCCCGGATACCTGCTGGACGTATCAATCCGCAATTCCCGGCGCGGTATCGTCAGTTTCTTCTCCGGAAAGGACTGGGTCTTCCTCGGCGCCGGAACGACTGCATGGGGCACGATGGACGGTAAGCATACGGCCTCGGCGGGGATGGTGGGCTTTGACGTGCCGACCCGGTCGGGCCGCCCACCGGGCACGTATCAAAAACTCTTTCAGGTAGCCTGGCACAAGCAAATGGCGCGGACGGGACACGCCGGCGGACATGCCACCAGCGGCGAGCGACATTTCATCGCACGCTACGTCGCCCCGCTCCTGAAGGCAGAGAAATGGGACAAGGCGGCAATTAAATCGATCCTGTCCGACGAAACGACCGGACCCGCTTCCGGACCCGCCCGTTGAAGCGACGGGCATGCCTTTATTCCTGTGCCGGTCGGGTGGTATAATCGCCCCCGGATGATATGTCAGAACAGAAAGACGATTACATACCGGTTCGGGCGGCAGATTCAGACGACGAAGACGTCCTGGCCGGTATCGCGCGCCGACAGGCCGCTCGACTGAACTCGCGACAGGCCGATGCGCCTCCGGACGAACAGAAATCACCGTCCGAAACCGATGAAAAATCATCACTTGGGCCTCTTCCGCTTGCGGAACAGACAGTCGCGGTAAATACCGACGAACTGCTTGCAATAAATCCGCCGGAACCGCCTGTGGTGAGCGTTGTCGAACCGCCTGTGGTGAGCCAAGTCGAAGCGCCTGAAACGAGCACTACCGAAACCCCCATAGAAAGCCCCGCCGAACCACCTGTGGTGAGCGTAGTCGAACCAGACGAGAGGCCACTATACCCGCCACAGCCGGATAAACGGAAGATACGCCCGGCAATCCGCCGATCTGCGCATCAAAAGATGTCGCCGACATTGCGACTGGTAATCCCAATCGCAGCCATCGTCGCGGTCCTGGCGGGACTGGCTGTGGCGCTGTACACACTGACGCGGTGAAACCGGAA
>DAOVFI010000228.1 GCA_030673005.1 Planctomycetales bacterium | reverse complement strand
AAATTGAAAATTGAAAATTGTTAAGAGAGGTGAAGGTTTAATTCCAGCAGGACAACGCGGGTTAATACATACAGGTAACAAATTGAATATCGAACCTGCCTACCGGCAGGTAGGTGACGAACGCTGAACCTGCCTGCCGGTCTTCGACCCTGAGGCTCAGACCCGAAGGGCAGGCAGGTGTCGAATTTCGAAGTAAAAACACAAAACGTTCTTCGAGCCACATTATGATAAGTGGTTTTTTTACTTCGAAATTCGTAATTCCGCGTTCAACATTCGATATTCTCTTATAATGCCGAGTGTTATAAACATCGTTACTATGATGTTGAATGCTAACCCGCGTTGTCCTGCTAATATTTGGGAATCATCCCCGACAGGACTCGAACCTGTAGCCTTCGGCTCCGGAGGCCGACGCTCTATCCAATTGAGCTACGGGGACCTGACTACCGAACTGATTCTCCCACCAAACCGCCGATATGTCAATAGGTAGTCGGGAACAGCGTCCCTGATTATCAAGGTGAGTTGATGAACGCCCGGGGCGCCTGCTTTTGTCCATTGACACCGTCGCGGCGGCATGTATTATCAGGTTTGGCAGGTTTGTACCGGAGGGGCGCCGGGTACAATATGGTAATGGAACACAAAAGATTCGGCGCGGCCGAACTGGCCGTCTGCCTGAGCCACTACGACCTGGGTATAATCAACTCGATACGGGAATTCCCGCGAGGCTCGCGGCGTTCGCCGAAGGTGATTATCGACTGCGAAAAGGGTCGGTTTCTCTTCAAACGCCGCGCACACGGAAAAGACGACCTGAACAAGGTCGCCTTTACCCACCAGATACAACTGTATCTTGCCGGCGAGAATTTCCCGCTGCCCCACCTGGTCGGCACCCGGCCCGACAATAATTCAATGCTCATACTCGATAATGGGAAAATCTACGAACTGTTCGAGTTCATCCGGGGCCAATCATACAACGGTTCGCTGGACGCGACATTCGACGCCGGAAGGATCCTCGGCCTGTACCACAAACTGCTGGCGGAGTTTCACGGAGATTATCCCCCACCAAAAGGTAGTTATCACGGCGCCAGCGCCGTCAATGACGCCATCCGCAATACGGTTACCTCACTGCCGATGGACGGACGTCCCGAACCGAAAGTGATAATGGAAACCATTGAGTTTCTGGAAAAGGCGTATCTTCACTGCGCCCACCAGTCCAATAAAGCCGGTCTGAAGGACTGGCCAGCCCAGATCGTCCACGGCGACTGGCATCCGGGAAACATGCTCTTCCGCGACAACCTGGTCGCAGCCGTCATAGACTACGACACCGCACGACTTCAGCAGCGGATCATCGACCTTGCCAACGGGACAATCCAGTTCTCCATCATCGGCGGCACGGACGACCCGTCCGACTGGCCGGACTACCCCGACCAGACACGCCTGAAACGGTTCCTGCTCGGATACGACTCGGTCAACGTAATCAGCAAGGCCGAACTGACCGTAGCGCCGTACCTCATGTGCGAGGCGATGATCGCCGAAGCCGTCCTGCCGATCGCCGCGACCGGCTCATTCGGACGAATGCAGGGATTCCCCTTCCTCCAGATGATTCGTCGAAAAGTCAAATGGGTCCTCGATCACCTCGTTGAGATAGAAACAGTCCTGAAAGATTGACACTCCTGCCGGCGGAACCGGCGCCCGCAGGGTCGCTTCAGTCCCGTCGTACCACTAACGTTCGATTTCTCGAAATTCTGTAAAGATTTTCATTCAACCACAATAACTCGCAGGCTTTGTCCTATGGTTGGGAAATATGCCCTTGAACCATTATTGACCGGCAAAAAGCGCGTTTATCGCTTTATAGGCTGCCAGCGGGTTGTCCTGTAGGTAAGAGTTCAGCCGTATGCTTCAAGAAAAGAGCACGTCTTTCCACACATAGTATTTTTCACTCCGGCTGTTTGGAGTGATAAATACTTCACCCGTGGTGAAAGTGCTTCGAAAGGCGAGAGCGCAGGATTTCGCCCGGCCACAAGGAGATTTAAACGCAGGCGTGCGACCCGAGCGCCGATTCCGTGGCTATACAGCGGGAGGGCCTGGAGCAATCCGGGGCCTTCTTGTTCCTGCTGTCCGCTGGTAGCCCAATGCGATAAACGCTCTTTTTCTACCTCCCACTTGTTGGACAGAGCCAGCCCTAAAGGTGGGCCTGCGCTGCGCTCCGGCCCAGCCTACCTGCTGGACAGTGATTACTTTGGTTGCGGCCGAAGGCCGCGCCGTGGAGCACCGGAGACAATGCTTTCATAAAGTCGTTCGTGTGCTTTTACATTCGCGTCTATCGAAAATTTTTCGCGGACTCGCCGTTGCGCCGCTGAACCGAGGCGCTTCCTTTCGTCGGGATCGTTCGCGAGTTTATCGAGCGCCTTCGTCAGCGCGTCCGTGTCTTCAGAATCGATCAACAATCCACTTGCGCCGTCTTCGATCAGTTCTGTCAAGCCCGGCGTTTTGGTTGCGACGACGGGCAGACCCGCCGCCATTGCTTCAGCCGGCGCAAGCGGCAATCCCTCCCACCGGCTGGGCTGGACGTAAATATCGGCTGCGCTGAGCAGGCCGGGGACGTCGTCGGACTGTCCGAGCCATATCGCCAGGCCGCTCTGGTCGCGAAGAAAATTTTTGAGAATCAGCGCTTCAGTCCCGTCACCGGCGATTACGAGACGAATATCGTTTCGCACTCGTCGAATCCTGCTTACGGACTCCAGCAGCATCGGCAGGTTCTTCTGATAATCAAGCCGGCCGACAAAGGCGACCATAATTTCGTCGTCGCCGACGCCCCACCGGTTGCGGAGTTCTTCTCGTCGCCGCTGATCCGGCGCGTAAGCGTCGGTGTCAATGCCGTTATAGACAACCTTGTATCGCCATAGCGGCAGATGCGACATGCGCGCGTGGTGGTCGCGGACGGCCTTTGAGACGCAGACGATCCGGTCGCACCAGTTGGCCGTCATCCGCGCCCATGCGTACTGCCAGGGACGGAATCGCCCTTCCGCTACGTGCAATGTCGTAACCAGCCTCGGCGCGCCGGTGAGTTTCGCTGCGATCCGCCCCGCCAGGTCGGCGTGGAACAGGTGCGTATGGAGCAAATGAAATTTTTCGCGCCGCAGAAGGTTCATCAGTTTCAGCAGGGCCGATACGTCGAGTTTCCCGCGCACGTTCAGGACGGTAACGTCAATTCCTTCTCGTTTGAGCCACTCCGCCACCGCCCCGCCGCGAAGCGCTGCAACGTGGACGTCGAATCGGCTGCGGTCAAGCCGGCGGGCAAGTTCATACACGCACCGCTCCGCACCGGCGGGACGCAGTTCGGTTATAAGTTGGCAAATTCGCAATCGTTCCACGAGGACAATGTAACACGGACACCGCCGTCCGCAAGTCTGTGTCGTAGCATGGCCGCCTGCCGGCAGGCAGGTAGGTCTCGGCCATGATTCTTATTTTTAAAAATTCAGGTCCAATCGCTTGATCACGGGCGAGACGCCCGTGCCACGCCCGAACCACTTTCGGCCACTTTTTCCACGCACAGGTTGAAAACCTGTGCCACCAACAGTTGAAAACCTGCGCCACCGACGCTACATTCTTCAGACTATGACTGACAAACTGACTACAGACAAGGCAATGATACTGGCGCGCGGGCTGGGGACGCGGATGCAGAAACAGGCCGACGGCGTGAAACTGGACGACGCCACAGTCGAACTGGCAAACAAGGGCGCAAAGGGACTGATCTCCGTCGGCAGCGTCGGGCGGCCGTTTCTGGATTATACGCTCCAGGCATTGATGGACGCCGGTATCCGGGACATCTGTCTGATAGTCGGGCCGGGGACGTCGCCGCTTCGGAATTATTACGAGGCGGTCGGCGAGGGTCTGACCGACGGCCGGATTTCCTTCGCCGTTCAGGGCGAGCCGCTGGGCACTGCCCACGCCGTGGCCGCCGGTCGCCAATGGGCCGGTGATAAACCGTTTATCGTCATCAACTGCGACAATTTTTATACACCCGCCGCCGTTGGCGCCCTGATTTCCTCGCCGGCCCCGGCGACTGTGGCGTTCGAGCGCGACGCCCTGATAGCCAACAGCAACATCCCCGCCGAACGCATCCGCCGCTTCGCCGTAATCGACATCGACGATGCCGGCATGCTCCGCCGAATCGTCGAAAAACCCGACAACCCCGACGAATATGTTTATGACGGCAAATTATACGTCTCGATGAATTGTTTCCTGTTCACATCCGATATTTTCACAGCCTGCGACGCAATCGAGCCGAACCCCGTCCGCAGCGAGTACGAACTACCGACGGCTGTACAGTACACAATCGAACAAATGTCTCTGACCTGGCAGGTCGTCAAGTGCTCCGAGGGCGTCCTCGACATGACCGGTCGGGACGACATCGAGTCAGTCCGGCGTTACCTCGCCGGTCACGAAGTACGCTTCCCGGCGCCGGTTCAATCGGAGAATGGATAATGCCGGGCGCCGTGATTACGCACACTCCGGTGGCACGGTCAAGCCGGAGCGCAGCGCCTGCCTGCCGGTAGGCAGGAAGGCTTGGCCGTGAGGACGCCGAACACGAACGCCCAACCACGGCCAGGCGAGATCGAGGCCTGACGGCCTCAACCTCGCTTGACCGTGCCACCCACTGTAACGAATGGAGAACCAGTAATGATGTCCCTG
>DAOVFI010000767.1 GCA_030673005.1 Planctomycetales bacterium | reverse complement strand
CAGCACCGCCGCCAGCGGCACGGACAACGTCTCTGCCAGCGATCTACCCTTGCTCATCAACTCCAGCGGAACGTCGGAGAGTTTACCGTCCTCGGCCTCAGCGAAAACCCATACTTCACCTTGTCGATTTACGTCAATCATCAGCATCCTGCTCCATAATGTCTAATGTCTAATGACCAATGTCTAATCAAATGACTAATGACTAAGTACGCCAATGTTGCTCCATCAATTTACGTTTGTTCTAGTCATTGGTCATTAGTATGACAGCGCTACTTACTTTTTAGCCCCGTTAGGGGCGGTCGTTTTTAGCCCAGGGCGCGGGCCGAAGGCCAAGCCCTGGGGGACCGGTTTTCAGAATCGTTCAAGCCCCGCAAGGGGCGGTCGTGAAGCCTCTGAGCCTCACGAACGCCCCGATGGGGCTTGATCTTTTTTGAGTCATCATAACCCAGTGCTTGCCCGACTGTCGTCGGACTGCGCACTGGGCTAAAAACGACCGCCCCATCCGGGGCTAAACACGTACATCGCCGTGGGCTGACACCTACCGGCAGGTAGGTGTCCCGCCCTTCGGCTTACGAAACGAGTCATAAACCAGTTCTAATCATTTTCAACCAATCGTATGTTCTTCAATTAACTCCGACACCAACTGACCGACGCCTTCGTCGGTAGGTTCGATTTGCTTATGCTGTCCTCCGGTCAGGACCACCGACTGGATTCGGTGGACCTTGGTGGGGCTGCCTTTCATGCCGCACCAGGACAGGTCGGCGGCGAGGTCGTCGAGATTCCACTGCTCGATAAGCAAACCCTTTTCCTTAAGATTCCCGCAGTATTTGTCCACCTCTGCCGCCTTCAGTTCGGCGGTGTAGTTTTCGTAATCGCCTTCCAGCAGGTGCTCGGCCCTTGCCCGAACCTCTGCCGGCGAGAGGGCCTTTTTGAATTTCATCATCTTCCTGGCCGCCGGCGGGCGAGGGGTGTTGGCCGTGTCCATTACCGTTACCAGCACGGGCAGTTGGGCCTGGACAACTTCGTA
>DAOVFI010000258.1 GCA_030673005.1 Planctomycetales bacterium | reverse complement strand
GCCAAACTCAGCCTTTCTTTTAGGAATGGGAAAACACAGGGGAAATAGACCGGTGGAATGACAGCAGTTCTGCGGCCACGGCACCCGGTTTTTTTCTACTGGAGAACGATAAACAATGACTACAACGAAGAAGATACAGGTCGGAATTGTCGGCGCGGGATTTGCGGCGCGGTTTCATGTTGAGTCTTTGCGGCGGATTTATGGGTTTGAGGTTGAATTGGCGGGGGTTACGTCGCTTCGGGCCGAGAGCAGGGAGGCGTTCGGTGAGGAGCACGGGATACCCGTTTTCGACAATGTCGAGGCCATGCTTGAGCATATCGACGTACTGGACATCTGCTCGCCGCCGTACGTGCATGAGGATGGGATTCTCGCCGCCGCCTCTGCCGGGGTGGGAATCATCTGCGAAAAGCCGCTGACCGGCTGCTTCGGGCCGGCGGACGCCGGCGATGAATTCTTTGGAAACCAGGCCGACAAGGCCGAAATGCTCGAAGAACTCGTCGAGCGGCTCAAGCGCATCGCCAGGGTCGTGCGGGATAATGGCGTCTTCCTGGGATACGCCGAGAATTACATCTATGCCCCGAGCATCCAGAAGGAGCGCGAGATCGTCGAGAAGACCGGCGCGCAGATACTTCGGATGGTCGGCGAGGAATCGCACAACGGCTCCGGCTCGCCGGTCTATGGCATCTGGCGGTTCGCCGGGGGCGGGGCGCTGATGGGCAAGGCCTGCCACCCGCTTGGGGGCGTGCTCTATCTCAAACGGGCGGAAGGCATTGCGCGAAACGGGCAAGCCATCAGACCGGTCAGCGTCAGCGCGCGCGTCCACGAAATCACGCGATTGGACGGTTACAGGGACGCAGGCTTCATCCGCACGGATTATCACGACATCGAGGACTACGGCCTCATGCACGTCGTATTCGACGACGGGACAATCGCCGACGTTATCGCCAGCGAACTGTCCCTCGGCGGCCTGACCGATTACGTCGAGGTCTTCGCCAACAATCACCGGACGCTCTGCCGGATCAGCCCGACCAACCTGGTCGATACGTTCAACCCGCGCGGGGATCAGTACGAGGACATCTACACGATAGAGAAGATCAGCACCAAGGAAGGCTGGTCGCCGGCTGTCCCGGACGAGAATTTCACACTCGGATACCACGCCGAGATGCAGGACTTCATATCCTGCGCCGCCACCGGCGCCGAGCCGCAATGCGGCCTGGACCTGGCGCTGGATTCAATGGCGACCATTTACGCCGCATACCTCTCGAACCAGAATGGCGGAAAGGATACTGAAGTACCGAGTCTCTAAATAAAGGATTTTCCACTTCGTTTCCCCCAAAAACCATGCCTCGCTGAAGCAAGTACGTCAGGCGTTCCCCGACATGCCCGCTTCTGCGAGGTAAATTATTTTTAAAAACACAACCCTCGCCTCAAAAAATCGCGCGATTTTAGGTAATTTAGGTGTGCAGGATAAAATATTCTTGTTAAAATACGAAATATGGATAGATTAAGTTGACTTTCAGAATAGACGATTCTATATTGAATGACCAATCCTGCCCGTTGTTACAGGGTATAAATTGGTCGGTTGGTGAGAGGGAGTAATTATCCGCAATTATAGCGGGTTTATGTATATCAGGAGGTATCATGCCCAATCTGCGACATAAGAGCGTTTTTACTACAGGGGAGGCGGCCGATATTTGCAGGCTCAGCCAACAGACGATCATCCGTTGTTTCGACAGCGGCCAATTGAGCGGTTTTCGCGTTCCTGGCAGCAAATTCAGGCGGATCCCACGTGATAAATTGAAAAAGTTCATGCAGGAGAACGATATTCCGCTGGATGCACTGGAATCGGACAAGATAAAGGTTCTGGTGGTTGATGACGATCCGGACATCGTAGAACTGTTCGTAGATGCCCTTTCGAGTGACGGGCGGTTCGAGGTGCGGACGGCCGGCACCGGTTTCGACGCCGGCGTCGAGGCCAACAGGTTCCGCCCGGACATCATGGTGCTGGACTACATGCTTCCGGACATCAACGGAAACGTCGTCTGCCGGACCATCCGCCAGAGCGACGACCTCCAGCACATTCGTATATTGATTATTTCCGGCGTGGTCAACAAGTCGGAGGTTGATTCCCTCCTCCAGGCCGGCGCCGACGATTTTATCAAAAAGCCGTTTAATATCGATACGGTTACAGATCGTATTGTGGGGCTGGTTCAAGGCAAGACGCGATAATGGGTTGGTGCAGTGCAAGACGCTTTCAACATCGAGGGATCGGGGCAGGCGGGACCGTTGCGTCGGAAGGTTCCCGCCCAGCAGCTCGACCTGCTGATAGAACGGTTGGATTCCCTACCGGCGCTGCCTGAGGCCGTTACCGAGGTGCTGAATCTTGTTTCCGCCTCCGCCGGCCCTGAAGCGCTCGCCGCAGCGGTCGGCGGCGACCCGGCAATAGCGGCTCGCATACTTTCCCTCGCCAGCTCGAGATGTCCGGATCGAAAGCCCGGCTCCATCGCCCGGGCCGTTGAAGTTCTCGGCCCCGAAGGTGTCCGCTCGGGCGTTCTGGGCATGAAGGTGCTCGAAAAGACCGACGCCGGCGGGCTTGACTACGTTCAATTCGGCACACACTGCGTGGCTGTGGCCTGCGCGTCTGAATTGCTTGCGGAGGCCTTGCAAACGAGATCGACTGCGGCGGTCCAACCGCCTGTGGCCTATACCTGCGGGCTGTTGCACGACCTCGGTAAGGCGGCGCTCGACCGGTGCCTGCCTGGCTCTTATCGGCGTGTCCTCTCTGCCGTCGCCGCCGAGCGCGGGAATATCGCCCGATTCGAGCACGAGATTATCGGGGCCGATCATACCGTCGCCGGACGGCGATTGGCGCGGCAATGGCGCCTGCCGGTGTGTGTCCGTGAGGCTGTCTGGATGCACCATCTCCCACATCCCCCCCGCGCTCCTTACGCCCGGACGCAGGCAGCGCCGCCGGTGAGTCAATCCGAACTCGCAGACGCCGCAACAGCGGCGCTCAAGAACCCCGTGCTTGTCGTCGTTGTGCAACTGGCCGATGCAATCGCCCGGCGGCAGGGGCTTGGATTCAGCGGGAATTATACCTTCGCGCAGGACACCGAAGCCCTGGCGACGGAGATAGGGCTGACCGGCGAGGACGTTGCCGCCGTCGCCGATGCCCTGCCTGCGCGTCTGGAGCAGCGGCCAGCGCCCGCCGGTCCGTCCGGTCCGAAAAAAACAGGACGGGCGGGCGAGTTGCTCTATCGTTCGGCCCTGGCCGAAGCGGGGGCGGAACTGGCCTGCCTGAACGAGGAATTGTCCGAATCGGCCGACGCCCTGGTCCGCCAGGCCGAGGCGCTGAAACGCCTGGGCGACCTTATCGAACGCGTTTCGCCGACAACGGCGTTACCGAAATTATGCGAGGAGATCGCCCGTATGTTTTCGGCGATTATCTCGATAGAGCCGTCGCAGGACAGGCCCGTCTGCGCATTCGCAGCCTGTGACGATAATCGCATCGCCCTGGCCGTTCGCGCCTGCGCTCACGACACATCGACCGGTGGCGAGGCGATATTCAGGTTCAGTCCTTCAGCGCCGGTGCATCCTTCGCCGCCGGAGGGACTTTGCCCCGCCGGTCCGCTGGTCAGATCGCTGCTGCGCGACGATCAGACGTGGTCGGACCTGATTGATATTGATAATTACACCTGCCTGCCGCTCATTTCCGATGGACGGTTGGTCGGCGGGGTGCTGCTGCCGGGGGCGGTTGCAGCATCCGGCGCTCAGGCCGATCTTCTGGTTATGCTGGCCCGGATTACCGGCTATATCCTCTCGGCCGCCGGCGGTCGCAGCCGGGCGGACCGTCTGGCCGAAAAACTTGCCCTGGTCTTGCAGCACCTGGACCAGGCGCGGGACGCCCTGGCGCAATCCCAGGCCCTGGCGGCGGTTGGCGAAATGGCCGCCGGAGCAGCACACGAAATGAACAATCCCCTTGCAGTTATTTCGGGGCGGGCACAAATACTCTCCGGAAGTGCCAAGACCCAAAAGCAGCGAGACGCCGCCGATCTGATAGCCCAAAAGGTCGAGGAAATAAGCGATATTATGACGGATCTGATGGCCTTTGCCCATCCGGAGCCGCCCCGGCCCAGGGCTATTGCCGTTGCGGACCTGCTGACGGGTGTAAAGAATAGGTTCGAATCGCAACACCAACACAAGACGGACGGTCCTGTGGTCGATATAAGCACAGAGCCG
>DAOVFI010000296.1 GCA_030673005.1 Planctomycetales bacterium | reverse complement strand
CTGTTTTCGTATCCGCTCGGTCTTTTCCTGCGATAGTTTAACAAGTTGCGCGAAGTCGAACATCTCTTTTCCGCTGTCGGCATCGACGGCGGTGCACATCCGCTCGGTGCAGGAGTAGCACGGGTCCACGCTGGCGAGTGTAATGGCTACGTCTGCGATGTCGGCGCCGATACAGGACGCCTTGAAGGTCGGAACGTTGTTGTAACTCGGCGCGCGAATCTTGTGGCGGACGGGATAGTTCGACCCGTCGGAGCGGACGTAGTGGAGCGTCTCGCCGCGCGGCGCCTCGACGTGTCCGACGGCCTCGCCGGCTGGGATGTTTTCGACCTTCGCGTCAATCTCGCCGCCGGGGACGTCGCGGACAGCCTGGTGGATTATCTTTATCGCCTCGAGCACCTCCAGCAGGCGGATCCTGGCCTTGGCGAAGACGTCGCCGGTCTCCTCGACGAACATTTTCCAGTCGATGCGGTCGTAGGCGGCGTAGGGGTCGTCGCGGCGGACGTCGATATCCAGTCCCGATCCGCGGGCGACCGGCCCCAGCGCACCGTAGGCATAGGCATCGACCTTCGAGAGTACCCCGACGTTTTTTAACCGGGCGTGCAGAACGGGATCGTCGATAACCGCAGCCGTCAGCATCTCGATATCGCCCCGCGTGCCCGTAACGAGCCGGTCTATCTCCTTGAGATGCTCGTTGGTTATGTCCCGCCGGACGCCGCCGATCTTGCAATTCGCATAGTTGACCCGGCTGCCCGTGGCGATCTCAAGGGCCTCCATCGTCGGCTCGCGGTACTTCCACGCCCACATAAACACCGTGTTGTACCCCAGGAAGTGCCCGGCCAGGCCCACCCATAACAGGTGCGAATGGATACGCTCGAGTTCGTTGACGATCGTCCGCAGATAAAGCGCCCGTTCGGGGACCTTCACGTGTGCAATGTCCTCGACCGCCTGGATATACGCCAGCGGATGGCTGGCGGAACATATCCCACAGACCCGCTCGACAACGAACGGGACCTGGTCGAACGTCTTGGACTCGTCGAGTTTCTCGATGCCGCGATGCGTGTAACTGATGCGGACGTCCACATCGACGACCTTCTCGCCTTCGAGGTAGAGTTGGAAGAACTCCGCCTCCTCCTGGAGCGGATGGAACGGCCCGATAGTTATCATCGACTTATGGCTCATGGCAGGTCTTCCTCCGGGGCCGGCGGGACCGGCGGCAGCGGCGGACGATCCGTAAGCTGGTCGAAATCCTTCCGCAGCGGAGAGACGCCCTCCGGCCAGGAGTCGTCGAGGATTAACCGGCGCATGTCCGGATGATTGCGGAAGTTGGCGCCCAGCAGGTCGTGCATCTCCCGCTCGATCCAGTTGGCGGCAGGGACGTCGTTGGCGATGGAATCCAGCGTTATGTCAGGTCCGGCAGCCAGGGCCTTGAGCGTAACGATAACGCCCTGCGGCTCGAACGCCCAGTGATACAGCACGTCGATCCCGTCGCGTACGTCCAGGCCGGTAGCGGTTGCGAACCTTGCCCCGGCCATCGCGAACAACTTTTTGGCCACCTCGACCGTCCTGTCCGGATTGATCCGCGCAAAGCCACGCCGCTCATCGCACTGCTCAACAACGACCACCGCATCGCCCAGCGCCGATAATACCTCGCCGACAAATCCCTTCAAAGGCGCCTGAATTTGACTTTCAGCGGTTACTCCGCTCATAAACTAGTCCCTAGTCCCAATTCCCTAGTCCCTATTTTTACAACGTCTTTATCAGTTCCATCGCCTTTACTGCCGCGGCTATCATTGCTTCGGGTTTAGGCGGGCAGCCGGGGACGTAGGCGATTATTGCGTTCGGATCGACCGCCCTGATGGCAGTATCCACGCCGGCGCCCATGTGATAGGCCTCGGTGAATATGCCCTGGGCGCCCGCGCACGAACCGATGGCCATGACGACACACGGCTTTGGCGTCTGGCGATAGACCTCCTGGAGCTTCGGCTGGGCCTGTCGGGTGCACGCGCCGGTAACTGCCAGCACGTCGGCGTGACGGGGCGTGCCGACGAGGATCATCCCGAACCGCTCGATGTCGTACTTCGGCGTCAGCAGTTCCAGCACCTCGATGTCGCAGTTGTTACACGCGCCGGTGTTGACGTGATAGACCCACAGGCTCTTCCGCAATGCCCAGTTCATCAAAGCCATTTTATTGCCCAGTTCGCTCCCAGTACAGCCAGCACTACCGCCGCGATGCCCAGCGGGGCCACGCCCATCCAGAAAAACTTCATCGCCTGGTCGATCCGCAGACGCGGGTTGGTGTTGCGTATTAACGTAACCAGCACTACCAGCAGGACATACTTTCCGATAAAGGCCGCGATTCCCAGCGGCGTCGCAACAAGTCCGCCCCAGAGCACCGTAATCAGCAGCAGCGGCATAACCGCCAGCAGCATCGCCCGCCCCAGGTATATTATCGCCAGCGGCGTACCGGAATACTCCACGTACACGCCGGACATAATCTCGCACTCCGCCTCGGCTGCATCGAACGGCACCTGCCCGAGTTTCGCCTGCATCGCAACAATCGCAACGAGCATCGCGATCACGCCGGAAATACTGTACAGCGGCGTTACACCCGCCGCCGACCGCCACGGCTGCAACGACCAGCCCGAGTGAATCACACCAACCAGCAGCGCAAGAATAAGCGGCAACTCATAGGAGAGGATAAGTTTCATCTCCCGGCTTGCCCCGACGGCTGCGTGCGGGCTGCCTGATGCAATAGCGCCGAAAATCGTCATAATCGGCGGCAGCATAAGCAGATACACAATTACAATAATATCGCCGACGAATCCGCTTTCAGGCCTCAGCAGAGCCGACCACAGTATCGCCGCCGCCAGCGCCGTAGCCGCAAGACCGACCGCCGGGGCGAAGAGAAAGCCCGTCCTGCGGGCGGTGGAAGGCAAGAGCGTCTCCTTGTAAAGCAGTTTCAATACGTCGGCGACGGGCTGATACCAGGGCGGGCCTTTGCGCCACTGGACCATTGCAGTTACCTTCCGGTCGAACCACTTGAAGGCAAGCCCAATCACCAGCGTCCCGATCGCCGCCGCAATGTATGTCGCTATTATTGTAAAAACACCCATAATTACCCTAATTCGACAAATTGGGTGGCACGGTCAAGCGGAACGAAGTGGAGCTTGGCCGTGGTGTTCTCACGGCCAAATTTCCGCTTCGCTCCAACTTGACCGTGCCACCCTAGTAAATAATCATATCATACACAACTACCTTCGTTTGAAGCGGTCTTTGCCTATAGTCCTGCCGCCGAGGACGAGGATGTTGTCGGCTACTGCCCGGCGTTCGTCGGCGAACTGAAGCGCCCCGGTCGGGCAGGCGGCTACGCACCGGGGAACGGCGCCGTTGCCGTCGGCGGTCCTGTCGGCGCACAGGTCGCACTTGGCGATCTGCTTTCGCGTTACGTCGTTCGGAAGGACGCCGAACGGGCACGCCCGAGCGCAGGAACCGCACCCGATGCACTGGCTCAAGGCACGCCGGACAATGCCGTTATCGTCCCGTCTCATCGCCTCGACCGGGCAGGCATCGACGCACGGGGCGGACTTGCACTGCCGGCATATTACCGGAAGCATCGCCGGTCCCTGTCGGGCCGACTGAACTGCCGGCATGCCGTTATGGCTGTAATAACACGCTGCCGAACACGAACCGCACTCAATACAGCGATCCATATCCAACAGAACACGTTTTACCACTTCTTCGCTCATT
>DAOVFI010000275.1 GCA_030673005.1 Planctomycetales bacterium | reverse complement strand
ATATTTTATTACTTCCGCCGTTTAAAACTTATCATAATTTAAGTTTCTTGATTTTTGGCATAAACACCTTACGGAATCTTCCCATATTCTCGCATGCCCAGTGGCGTAAATCACTCATCATCTCCGAATTATCGGTGATTGCGCCAGGACGGTAAAGTGCGACTCGACATGCTCGCTTGCCTTCCAGTTTTTCCCAGGATAATTTCTCGCCTATAACCTGCTCAATGGAAGAAGCGTCCTCTTCTAACCTTGCCAGAATTCTTTCGTTGGTTTCCTTCTCACCTGTATCAATATACAGCTCGACGCGAAACCGGCCTCCCATTGAAAAATTGATGCTGTAACCGAAGCCAGCGCGACCGGCGGAGAATGAAAACCAATTCCCATATCCGACAGATTTGACCCTGGTGATGTTGGGATTAACCTTTTTCAATTCCTCTAATAGTGCCGTGAAAAAATCGTGGTACGCTTGTCCGCGTTCTGATATCCGAGAGCCTGGGACGTTGCTTTCCCATGAAGCAGGTTGAGCTACCAAGCGAAAGTCTGGAGCTGGGCGAGAATCATCAATTTGAATGATCTCCACCAAAACGCCAAAGAATCCTACATCTTCGGCGGAGACGTCATTGAGCCAATCTATAGCTGCGCGGTGTTCGTCACGGAACTCGGGGGTTACCCAGATAATGATTTTAGCGTCAGTTCCCGCGGCGTATGTGATTAACTGGCCGAGATGTGAGTGGTCAGTGGTTCCAAGTTGGTTTTCAATGACTACTTTGCGGTCGCTGTTGAGATCTCGGCCAGCCAAATCGGCAGAGAATTTGCCAACCGAAACTTCCCTTTCCACATCGATTTCAAGCCCAATGATGGTGGCTAGTAATTCAATATGGTCTTTTAGCCAAGGCGTGAATTCGTGTTCTTCGTGTTTCCACACATCGCGTGGATCAAGCCGTTTGATCTTTCCAAGTGTCTTGGACATATTTTATATCCCTTAAGTATCAATAATGGGTAAACAGTATTGATCATTTCAAAGCCCGGCAGGGCGAAACAGCCGGATGTTACAACAAATCCATTGTCGAAATCACTTACCTTGAGCCAATTGCCGGATTTATCATTCATTTTTCCCGCCGTTGCCGGGCGTGGCCGCCAGTTGCTGGTACATTTGCCAGCGGCGGTCAACGTCCTGCTGGGCTAGTTCGATGAGTCGGGCGGCCTGGTCGGGCTTGCTCTTGGTTAGCATTGTGTAACGCGTCTCGTTGTAGGCGTAGTCTTTCAGCGGCATCGACGGGGCCTTGCTGTCGAGTTGCAGGGGGTTTTTGCCCTGCTCGGTCAGTCGCGGGTCGTAGCGGTAGAGCAGCCAGGCGCCGGATGCGACGGCGGCCTTCTGCTGGTCGAAGGCGGTGGTCATGTTGATGCCGTGCATGATGCAGTGGCTGTAGGCCATGATGAGGCTCGGGCCGTCGTAACTTTCCGCCTCGACGAAGGCCTTGACGCACTGGTTGTCGTTGGCGCCCATCGCAACCTGTGCGACGAAAATGTTTCCGTAGGTCATCGCCAGCAGGCCCAGGTCCTTTTTGGGCGTGGGCTTTCCGCCGGCTGCGAATCTGGCGACCGCCGCACGCGGTGTGGCCTTGGAGCACTGTCCGCCCGTGTTGGAATAGACCTGCGTATCGAGGACGAGGATGTTGATGTCCCGCCCGCAGGCCAGCACGTGGTCCAGCCCGCCATAGCCGATGTCGTACGCCCAGCCGTCGCCGCCGAGGCCCCAGACGCTCTTTTTCACCAGCGCATCGGCGATGGCGGCGAGTTGGACGGCCTGGGACGACTTGATTCCGGCGAGTTTTTCCTTCAGAGCGGCGACGCGCCCGCGCTGCTCGGCGATACCGGCCTCGCTGGACTGATCGGCATTGAGCAGCCCGTCGGTCAGGTCGGTTCCGATTTGCCCGGCGAGCGCCTGGACAAGTTCGCGTGCAAATTCGTTCTGCTTGTCCAGCGTCAGGCGGAAGCCGAAACTGAACTCGGCGGTGTCCTCGAAGAGGCTGTTGTTCCAGGTCGGCCCGCGTCCGTCGGCATTGACGCAGTATGGCGTGGTCGGCAGGTTCCCGCCGTAGATGCTGGAGCATCCGGTGGCGTTTCCGATTATCGCCCGGTCGCCGAACAGTTGCGACAGTAGTTTGACGTACGGCGTCTCGCCACAGGCGGCACAAGCGCCGGAGTACTCAAACAGGGGCCTGCACAACTGGCTGCCCTTGACGGTGTTGATACGCAGTTTGCCGCGGTCGTAATCGGGGATGTCCAGGAAGAACTTGTAGTTTTCGCGCTCGGGCTGCCGCAGCGGCGGCTGGAACGACATGTTAATGGCCTTCTTGTCGGGTTCGGCCTTATTCTTGGCCGGACATACGTGCACGCAGGCCCCGCAGCCGGTGCAGTCTTCCGGGGCGACCTGCACGGTGAACTTCAATCCGGCGAACTCCTTGCCCCTGGCGTCGGCGCTCTTGAAGGTGGACGGCACAGGTTTCAAACCTGTGCCACCTTCCAGCAGGGCCGGGTCATAGACCTTTACGCGGATGGCGGCGTGCGGGCAGGCGATGGAGCACTTGGCGCACTGGATGCAGGTATCCGGGTCCCAGACGGGTATTTCCAGCGCAAGGTTGCGTTTTTCCCACTGCGTCGTAGCCGTCGGCCAGACGCCGTCGTCGGGCATCTTGGATACCGGAACTTCGTACCCCCGCCCGGCGATAATCTCGGCTGTAAGGTTCTGGACGAATTCAGGCGCTTCTGCCGGGACGACCGGCGGTTTTTTAATGTTGGAAGACGCTTCGGAGGGGACCTTTATTTCGTGCAGGTGTTCGAGCGTCTGGTCCACGGCGTTGTAGTTCATCTGGACGATCTTGTCGCCCTTCCTGCCGTAGGTCTTCTTAATGGCCTCTTTAATCTTGGCGATGGCCTCGTCCTGCTCGAGAATGCCCGAGAGGTAGAAGAAGCAAGTCTGCATTACCGTGTTAATCCGCGCGCCCATTCCGGTGGCCTTGGCGACCTCGTAGGCGTTAATCACGTAGAACTTGAGTTTCTTGTCGATGATCGCCTGCTGGACGGATTTGGGCATCTTATCCCAGGTTTCTTCGGGTCCGTAGGGGCTGTTCAGCAGGAACGTCGCGCCCTCGATAGCCGGGGCGAGGATGTCGTACCGCTCGAGGAACATCCATTGGTGGCAGGCGATGAAGTTGGCGTGGGTGATCAGGTAGGTCGAGCGTATCCGCTCGGGTCCGAACCGCAGGTGCGAGACGGTAATCGCCCCTGCCCGCTTGGAGTCATAGACGAAGTAGCCCTGGGCGAAGTTGTCGGTCTCGTTGCCGATGATCTTGATGGAGTTCTTATTCGCCCCGACGGTCCCGTCCGAGCCGAGGCCGTAGAACATCGCCCGGACAACGTCGTCGCCTTCGGTGCTGAAGTTCGGGTCGTATTCGAGCGACGTGTGCGTTACGTCGTCGTTGATGCCGACTGTAAAGTGGTTCTTCGGTTTATCGACGGCGAGGTTGTCCAGGACGGACTTTACCATCGCCGGCGTGAATTCCTTGCTGCTCAATCCGTATCGCCCGCCGACGACCTTGATGTCCCTTCCGGCCTCGACCATGGCGTTGACGCAATCGAGGTAGAGCGGTTCGCCGGCAGAGCCAGGCTCCTTCGTCCGGTCCATGGCGGCGATGACCCTGGTCGTCTCCGGCAGCGCGTCGAGGAATTGTTTAATCGAGAACGGCCGATACAGGCGGACCTTCAGCAGGCCGACCTTTTCGCCCTTGGCGTTGAGGTACTCGACGGCCTCCTGGGCGGCCTCGGTGCTGCTGCCCATCAGCACGATAACCCGCTCGGCGTCCGGGGCGCCGACGTAGTCGAAAAGGTGATACTCCCGGCCTACGATACCGGCGAACCTGTCCATCACCTTCTGGACAATGTCCGGACAGGCGAGGTAATACGGGTTGACGGTTTCCCGGCCTTGGAAATAAACGTCCGGGTTCTGTGCGGTGCCGCGGAGAGTGGGGCGGTCGGG
>DAOVFI010000575.1 GCA_030673005.1 Planctomycetales bacterium | reverse complement strand
CAGCGAACTACGCCTTGGCAAGCCAGTCAGTGATTCTTCGTTCGCCGCTTTAGGCGAACGAAGACTGCCACGGCGTAGTGGCGTTAGCCGCGAAGCCGTGCTTCGCTCAACCGATGTAGAAACGCGGCGAACTACGCCTTGGCAAGCCAATTTCATGAACGGCTTCTATTACGTCTATATGCTGAAAAGCCTTTCGACCCCGGAACGATATTACGTTGGCATGACGGAAAATCTGGAAAAGCGTCTCAAATATCACAATGCGGGAAAATGCCCGCATACCAGCAAGTTTCGTCCATGGCAAATAGAAACCGCCATTGCATTTTGCTCGAAGGACAAGGCTGTGACATTTGAAAAGTATCTCAAATCACATTCCGGGCGAGCGTTTGCGAAGAAGCATTTCTGATATAATCCGCCGTGAACGTCAGATAAAAAAGTGGACCCGATCCAAGAAAGAAGCCTTGATCGTCGGGGATAAGGAATCGCTGAAAGGTTACAGCCAAAGGAGTAGAAAACGGTAACTGCTTATTTTCTTTCCTGATATGCTCCGATTGGATGTATTCAATATGGTAGGATTCACCCATGCCAAAACTCGAAATAGGTGTTCTTGTTCGTCTGACCGACTCGCCGGGCGATGAAATCCGCAAGGTGGCGGACTTCGGCCTGGGGTACTGCCAGGTCTGCACGTGGGAGCCGGCCCTTTATACCGACGCCGTAGGCGAGGCGCTCTCTGCCGCCGCTGAGAAGCACGGCGTAACGATCACGACACTGTGGGCGGGCTATCCGGGCCGGCTCGTGTGGAACTTTATCGACGGCCCGAAGACCATCGGACTGGTTCCTGCTGAATTCAGGGCGGCGCGAGTCGAGGCGCTCCAACAGGCCGCCCGCTTCGCCGCGAAGTTCTCGCTGCCGGCCATTACCACGCACGCCGGATTCATCCCGGAAAACCCCAACGACCCCGACTTTGCCGGAACTGTCGATGCACTGCGCCAGGTTGTCGATGTCTGCGGCGAGGTGGGGATCGATTTCTGCTTCGAGACCGGCCAGGAGACACCCGTTACGCTGCTGCGGACTATCGAGCGGCTGGGGGCAGACAACGTCGGAATAAATCTGGACACAGCCAACCTTATCCTCTACGGCAAGGCCAACCCCGCCGACGCACTGGACGTCTTCGGCAAGTACGTCCGCGACGTCCACGCCAAGGACGGCCTGTACCCGACCTGCGGCGACGAACTGGGCCGCGAAGTCCCGCTGGGGCAGGGCAGCGTGGATTTCCCGCTGGTGATCTCCAAACTCAAGCGGCTCGGCTACGCCGGTACGCTGACAATCGAGCGCGAAATCTCAGGCCCGCAGCAGATAGCCGACATTAAGTCCGCCGTCGATTTCCTCCGCCCGCTGTGCTGAAACCGGTGATCCTGCCTGCCATTTGACTATGCAGATTGCTTGTCGATTATCAGCATTTGCCCGGCAAGTTCGGGCTTCTGGTCAAGAAGCCGCAAAAAGCGAAGCGCGCAACCTGATGGTTTGGACCGCCCCTGTTCCCAGGCCTGGATCGTTTGTGGGGCGGCGTTTATCAGTCTTGCGAACACGCCCTGGCTCATGTGCAGTTTCTTCTTTCGCAAGGAAGTAATCTGTCTCGGCGTCATGGGGCGAGGTGGATCGGGCA
>DAOVFI010000082.1 GCA_030673005.1 Planctomycetales bacterium | reverse complement strand
TTTCGTCTGCCGTCGCCGTCGGTTTTGTAAGTCGAATAAAGATACTTGCCGACGAAGCAGTTTTTCTCGCCGCCCATGTTTGCGAGCAGGCCGGGCTTGATTTCGACGGATTCCGGCGAAGTAGCGAGAAAGATGTTCAGGAAAACGTCGTGGCCGCTGTAGGTGAACGGGCTGACCTTCCATTTGTATTCCTGCTTGTCGGCAACAGTAAAGCATTTGTCCGAGTTGGGATGGAGGACAACGTTGATCTTGCTCGCCGGTTTGTCGGCCTTCACTTCGTCGAACAGGACCCAGTATCCGCATCGGCCGTCCTGCGGATGTACGAAGCAGAAGTTGCGACGATGTTTGCCGTTGGGCAGGGCGTCTTTGGAATATCCGCCGGCGTAGTCGAATCGCGGCGAGGTAAAACCTTCGGTGATGCCTGCGCCCTTCTTTTCGGCGTGATCCTTCCCGTCGATGAGGACGGTGTTGGCCGAGACGGCTGTGTGGTGGACGTATTCCCAGGAAAAACCGTGAGCGCCGTTGCCCCAGCCGACGTATCCCGCGTTTCGCAGTACGTGTTCGCCGTATGCGCAAAGGTGCAGAGCGTTGACTTCCTTGTGCGCGTGTCCGTCGCTGTCTCGGGTATTCATGCAGTTCCACAGGACGCCCATGAGGGACCTGTCGGAAGGATTGTCCTCCCAGAAGGCCGCACAGCCGTCGGGCCAGATGCGGCTGAGCGGCTTGACCGGCGACGAAAGCGGCTTGTCCATAATGACATAGTGGAAAAGGGTGGCGGAGGGAATCCGACCATTTGCACACCATGCAAGGTTAGCAAGGGCCTTCATTGAGAATCTGCCGACGCCGGGGTCGAACGGACAGTATGCCCTGTTCGGGCCGGTATCGGCGAAACTTATCATTCGGCGGAACGGACTGAAACCGGCGCCGTAAAGCCATTCATAGAAGCCAGCGATCCTGGGGTCGGAATACCATTCTTTGTCCAGGCTGGCAATCTGGAGGATATGATGGAAGTGCATCTTTCCGTGCCTGGAGTTGGCGCTGCAAATCGCATAGCCGGGACCGTCCAGGAACACGCCGTCCGAACTGAGCCATTGAAAGTAATTCTCCCGCCACTTGCTCCTGGCGCTTTGAATCCGCTGCCGGTCGTTCCGATATATCGCCCACAGGCCGTAATTTGCATAGTGATAGACACTGCCGGACTTGGAATAGTACCAGTCAGCCACTTTATTGAGTTTTGACTCAAGGTCGCTCCTTTGTGAAGGCGGAAGGTCGTTATAGATTACGTCCAGGGCAAGAACCGAATTGAAGAACGCCGCCTGCCAGTCCGCATTCAGGTAGTATTGGCCGTTATGACCCCTCCAGTCGCGGGCCAACACGTACAACTTGTCCCAATGGGACAGCGCGTCGGTTATCTTTTTAATGTATTGTTCTTTATTGTCCGGGTCGAGAATGTATGCAAGTGCGCCTTTGCTTACTATGCTCGACATATTGCTGTATCTGCTGCCTACAAATGTATTCTTCTTCGGATTGTAACTCTTACTCTTAATGTAGGAAATCGCCTCGGCCTTCATTTCCTTCCAGGGCGACTTGGCCGCACGGGCACGCAATGCCGCATAGTCCGATTTGCGCACGATAAGAAACGGATGCTCTTCTATCTGAGTATTAAATATTCGCTCCATGGATTTCACCAGGTTCCCCGCCCCGTCCGCACATTCCAGTATATAGTAGTATTTTGATCCCGGAACAAGCTTTGTAAGAGTTGCCCGGTGAGAATCTACATACGTCTTGTCTTCAACCTTCTTGTTATACTTACCCGTGGAAATGCCGTATCTGACTATATATCTGCATTTCTCAGTTGTCTTCCATAGTATAGTTGCATTTACTCCGTCTATGTCCTCAACCTTGACTTTTGTAATGGAAGGGGGGATGTTATCTTCGTCAAGCGCGATATTCACCTCCCCAACTTTGCCTTCCGCTGCATTCACATTTGATTTAATTCCTCTTTCGTAACCTTTCATGGATGCAATCACTTCATAGGTTCCCGTCGGGACTGCGATCCTGTATTTACCTTCGCCGTCCGTGGTAGCATGGAAGAACCCCGCATTTATCTTCGCTCCTCTTATCGGCTTGCCGTCTTTCCGGACTATCCTGCCCGATACTGTGCCCTTGGGGCTGCCGGCCAAATAATGTTGCAGTATCTCATCATGTGTCAGGGCGCGGGAGTATATCCTTATCTCATCCATGATTCCCTTGAAAAAGGATTCCCATTTCTTTTCACCCGTTTGCCAGGCTCCGATATGCAAATCCGCCTTTGTTTTATATATCCCTGGTTTAGGTGCGTTGCAGGTAGATGGGTCCGGACGGCCGTTCACGTAAATCTTCATTTTCTCGCCGTCGGAAGTTGCAGCAATGTGAGTCCATTTGCCCGGCTTTATTGACCGGGGGAAACTATGCCAGGTTCCGGGCACTCCGTTTGGAGAGAGGGCGAAACGGGCAAGTTTCCCGTCGGAATCCACGTCCAGCACAAGACAGCGCTGATTAGAATTGTCGCAAGGCCAACTTCCCAATATGCAGTGCCTGCCAGTCAGGGGAGTCTTTATCCAGCACATCAGCGTGATTTCTTTGGTTATGCCGTCAAGACCGACGGACCTGGGAACCTTCACGTAATCGTCCACACCGTCGAACTGCATACCTCCATTAATTCTGCCTTTCGTCCACGCTGCGCCGTGGATTGTGCCGTGGTTGCCGTTGCCGGAAGAGTCAAGGAGTCTGTCTCCCTTGGCCTCGTCGCACTTCCAGTATGCAACAAGACCATCCTTGTCGCCGGCTGAACACGATGCTATGGGCAATGCTGAAAGTACTATTGACAGTAATTTAATAATTCCAACGTAATTCCGGTCTTTTCTGTCCATTGTGACGTCTCCAATGTAAACTCATTCATTATTCGTGTAACAGATATTCAGCATTTTACTATACGAATGTTATCTGCTGCGCACCAGTATCGACCTGTCGATACCTTCAGAAGATATTGCTTCATCAATATCTATGAGAAATCTTTTGCCGTCAACATAATACCCGGCAGTGGGTTTAAGGTTAAGGTCAACGCACCGGTCGGCCCACCAGCAGTTGAGCAATTCCATGAAAAGTTCGCGAAGATACTTACAGACCATACTCGCCAGTGCCACCGGCAGAGACTCGGCCTCAGCGGCGGTGACGAAGTGAACTTCCGCGCACCGGCCGGCGTCGCGAATGTGATAGACGCTTCGGCTGTCGGATTCTTCGACAATCCTGATCTTAGCGCCGTCGAATATACGCTGCAAAGGCCTGAGATACCGGACGCGCCCGCCCTGGCGATCGACGAATATTCGAGTCGGAGCGTCGGCGTATGTGCGGAAGACATATACCAGCAGCCGGGCCGTTATGCCGAAGGCCGCCACAGCCTTGTTACGCGTAGCGCCGATAAGGCGATTGTACTGGCCGACGAGAACAGGCTCTGCGCGGATTGACTCAAGGGATAACCCGCGACGATTCATAGCCTCGGTGAGGGCGCGTGCCCTCAGGGCAAGGTCGTCGGCGCCGGCCTGACGCGGCAGTGTCAGATCGGCGCCGGAGTACCAGGGAAATTCCTGCATCTGCTCCAGTCCCGAAGGCGCTATACGACGCAGCAATTCACGCAACGAGCCTGGCGGCGGGCCTATCTGGACAGTCATACCAAGCACGCCGCGTTCCAGATGCAGCAGGCCGGAGGTCCGGACGTGCATGGTTTTAGAGTCCGCCACAGGCAGCGCGGGCGACTTGCGAAAGCCTTTTCGCACGACCGCACCGTCCAGCATTGACCAAAGGCACTCGTCGGCGGCCTCATCCGGCACGCGGAAGACACTCGCCGCCGTAACCAGCGGACCAAGGATCGGACCCAGGCCAGCCTCGTCTATACCCGCTATAATAGCCATTATCAAGCGAGATTATAGGACGCCCGTCAGAGCCGGGAAAGGCTATTATTCTGCCGGCTGATGAGATCGTAATTAAAGACTCGATCTTCGCCAAGGCTTCGGCGCGGCAGGCCGGCAAAAAGCGCGTTTATCGCTTTATGGGCTGCCAGCGGGTTATCCTGTAGGTAAGAGTTCAGCCGTATGCTTCAAGAAAAGAGCAAGTCTTTCCACACATAGTATTTATCACTCCGTCTGTTTGGAGTGATAAATACTATGTCTTACCGGGTGGCACGGTCAAGCCGAACGCCTGCCTGCCCTTCGGGTCTGAGCCTCTCTTCGAGCCTGAGCCTCAGAGCCGAAGGCAGGGTCGAAGACCGGCCGGCAGGCAGTGAGGCTTGGCCGTGACGGCGCCCACCACGGCCAAGTCTCCGACTTGACCGTGCCACCCGTGGTGGAAGTGCTTCGAAAGGCGAGAGCGCGGGATTTCGCCCGGCCACAAGGAGCTTTAAACGCAGGCGTGCGACCCGATCGCCGATTCGGTGGCTATACAGCGAGAAGGCCTTGAACAATCCGCGCCCTTTTTGTTCCTGCTGTCCGCTGGTAGCCCAATGCGATAAACGTGCTTTTTCTATCTCCCAATTTTTGGACAGAGCCAGTCAGTTACTGACTATTGGACAGTGATTACTTTGGTTGCGGCCGAAGGACGCGCCGTGGAGGTCAATTGGGAATTGTTACAGATACACCGTGCCGAATTGTCTGCTGATAAGATCCACCATCTCCTTTAGTCGCTGCGAGTCGGATTTATTGCAGACCAGGGTGGCGTCTTTTGTATGGACGATGATGCAGTCGTCCATGCCGACCACGGCCATCAGGTGGTCTTCGTCGGAGAAAATGACGTTCTGATTGCTGTCGATGACGACTGCCCGCGATGCGACTATCGTATTTCCCTCGTCGTCCGGCTCCAGCACGTCCGCAAGCGCCGGCCAGGAGCCGACATCGAGCCACTGGCACGTAAGTTCGACCATAAGGACGTCGGTAGCCTTTTCCATTACGGCGAAGTCGATGCTGATCTTCGGCAGTGCGGGATAGATTTTCTTCAGCAGGCCTTCAATGTCCTTGCCTTCGGCGGCGGCCTGGCCGACCGTTGCGAGCGGGCCGGCGGAGTCCGGAAGGTGTTTTTTCAATGCGTTACGGATAGCGGCTACTTTCCAGACGAACATGCCGCTGTTCCAGAAATACTCGCCCGACTCCACGTAATATCGCGCGGCGTGGTGCTTCGGTTTTTCCTTGAACGCGCGGACGCGATGGACGTTCTCGTCGAATTTTTCCGCACAGTGGATGTATCCCAGTCCGGTATGCGGGAAGGTCGGGCGGATGCCGAATGTTATCAGGGCGTCGGGATTGTCTTCGGCGGTCCGGCATGCCTGCTCGACACATTGATGGAACTGCTCGGTCGGTCGAATTATGTGATCGGCGGTAAAGACTGCCATCGTCGCGTCCTTATCCTTGGCCGCGATGAGTTCGGCGGCCAGGCCGATAGCGTTTGCAGTATCCCGACCTACCGGTTCGCGGATGACGTTGGACGGTTGAATCATCGACAGGCAATTGCAGACATCGCCTGCATAACAGGCGTTTGTAACAATCAGGATCCGCTCCCTGTCGAACAGGCCCTCCAATCGCTCCATCGCCAGTTCCAGCAGGCATTTACCGTCGATGATCCGAATCAACTGCTTGGGCTTATTTTCACGACTTGCCGGCCAGAGCCGCTTACCGGACCCGCCGGCCATTATTACCGCGTAACGCATATCAGCCCTTTCTTAAGAATCCCGTTATTTCGCTTATAAAATCGAGTATATCCTCACGACGGCGGATTGTCAGTGTATTCCTTCACCAATTCCGAAATAAATTAAGCTACCGTCGGTTGAATCCCCGTCGTTAGCCTTCCCCCCTGGGAGCGTCAACGCAACCGCGCCAGCGCGAAAGCGTCTTGACTTACATATACTTTGTAACAGAGAATACATACAGCGTTCACATACTTTCGGGAATTCATCGTGGGCGATCGTATTGTTGTCATTTTGAGAGGTTTTCGTCGTCGGTTGCTGCTTGTCCGGGCGGTGGAGGCCGCCGCTGTCGGCGGCGCGGCGGCCGGGCTGACGGCGGCGGCGCTGATGGCGGGTTGGAACCTTGCGGGGAGATTTCCCCTTATATCCGCCGGTATCTGCGCCCTGCCGGCTGGGGCGGGTCTGGTTTTCGCCGTCGTTATGAACCGCCGGGACTCCGCGCAGAAGCGTCGCCGGGACTCCGCTTCGCTCCGTCCCGGCCTACCACGCCGTCCCGGCCTACCACGCCGTCTCGGCCTACCACGCGACCGGCGGCTGATTCAGTGGTTCATAACAATCCTCCTTATCGCTTGTGGTTTTGCCGGGACAGTGTGCGTATCGACGGGAACGTACGTTTATCTGTCGAAGAGCTGGTTGTTTTTGATTCTCCCGTCCGGTGCGTTTCTTGCGTTTGTGATTGTGTTGATTTGCGGTGCGGCGCTTCGTGACGTCGCCGTTCTGGTCGATCGGCGCGCCGGTCTGCGTGAGCGTCTGAGTACGGCGCTGGAATTGACGAAGCCCGGCGGGGTTGATGAAGGCGGCTCGGTCTTCGTCCGTGCGGTGCACGATCAGGCGCTGGAGGCCGTCGATGACCACGGTATTAGTCGGGTGGGCTTCTGGAACAGGACACGGGCGACCGGCGGTGCGCTGGGACTGGCGGTGGTAGCGGCGGTGCTGATGCTGGTGGTCGAGCCGCTCGAATCGCCGTCGGCACGTCGGCAGCGGCAGTGGCAAAAGGTTTCCCGCCAGGCGGGCGAATCCATCATGAGACAACTTGCCGCCGTAAAAGACCTGTCGGAAGGGTCCGATACTCCGACGGCAGAGCAGATTCGCCGGTTGGCCGAATTAACCGAGCGTCTAAACGCCGCAAAGCCGGAGGACGCAGATCGCTGGCGGGACAATGTAGTCGATCTGAACGAGATTGCCGACGCTCTCGGCAAGGCCCTTCGGTCGGGCAGGTTGGATTCGCGTCAGGCCGGGCGGATCGAGCGTTTGATTGACGCGCTGGACAAAGTGGCTGCGGGAATAGCCGATGCGATGACCGAAAATGCCGGACACGAATACGCCCGGACCGGAACGGACGGCTCGCCGCCAGGCCACGCACCCGGACCGGGTTTTACCACTTCCCGCCCGGCGGATGCATCGTGGGAACCACTGACGGTCTATGATCCGCGCTACGCCGCCGGGGCCGATACCGCAACGGCGCCGGCGAACGGTGATACAACATCGCCGAAGGTTCAGATACCTTACGACAAGGCCTGGGCCGACGCTCGTCGTCGAGCGGTCAGGGCGGTGGCGAAGGGGTCAATCCCGGCCGAATATCGACAACTGGTCCGTGATTTCTTTGATACGGAACGGTAGGCCGGGACGGAGCGAAGCGGAGTCCCGGCAATTCTGCTCATTATCCGGTTTTGGGGGATTCGGTTGCCGGTTTGAATTCGTCGGTGAGCCGTTCGCGCCGAATGTTCATCCATTTGGGCGCGTCGATGATCAGAGGACAGTTGTGTGGGACAGGTTCATCTGAAGCGGCTTCAGGTTTGTCCTGTGCTCGAACGGGACGGGGGACCGGGTCGTCGGAAACAGGTCTTCTACGGGCGAATCTTCGGATGCGTATTTTTCCGGCGGCGGAGTCCACGACGATCCAGTTCTTTCCCCCGCCGTGTTCTGCGAGTTGCTCCATCGTAGCCGGTTCGGGAGTTAGAGATTGACCGGGGCATGGCGTTACCTGGAAATGTCGGGGAGCGGGGCAGAGAACAACTCGCACGTCGCCTTCGGGCGTATTGATGAGGATTGTCTCCTTGTGGCTGAGTGTCAGAACCAGCATTTCAGGTCATCCATGCCTGTTCGCGGCCATTACGAGGAAGGCGTCATCGACCGGTCAATTCCGCCTTGCGTTTTTCCACGATCGCCTTTTTATCCGGCGGCATATCGTCTTCGGAAAGCAGTGCATCGCAGCCGTCGATGAAGAAATCGCGGGCGAATTCGGTTGAGAAAGTGTTCTCTTTAGGACTTCGCGTGCCGGCCATCTTGAGGAATCCTTCGAATTCATCGAAGTATGAGCCGTAGATGTGGAACGAGTCGGCGATGTGGATGTATTCGCCCGGCTGGACGCCGATTTGCTCGGCCATCAGTCGCTGCAATTCCGTGAATGCGTACATGTTCATGAAGGCGGCCTTGAATGCGTCGTTCGAGCGGATGTGGATGTTCATGTGCAGCCGGTCGTCGGCTATTCGGAACCAGAGTCGCTGCAGGCAGGCGGGGTCGTTAATGTTCGTGTCGTTCCACACTTGCCAGGTAACCGCTTGCGCCCGGCGGGTGTAGGGGACTTGCTTCAGTTTCTCGACGGCGGCGGCGACTTGGTCGTACAGGCCCGCCGACGGGACTTCATACTCGAACAACCGCTGGTGGTAGGTGTACTCCCACTTGCCGGCGGCGGGGTCTATCCAGTGGTCGTGCACGCCGTAGAGGACTTCGGCGCGGTACTTTTCGAGGTCTTCCAGCCCGCCGGGGAATGCGCGGTGGATTCTCGGCTCGCTGAACGGGTCGGTAACGTGGATAACGGCAGTTACGTCCCGGCTGTTCGGGTCGCCGGGCCTGTCGTACTCGGTGGGAAAACTCTCGCCTTCTTCCCAGCAGGCCATTACGGCCCGCTCCCATGCAAACGGCAGATACTGTTCGACGATGTGAATGGATTTCATAGTTCGCTTCCCTGCTGAAAAAACAGTCCATGGAAAAACCGAAGAACACCATTTACATTCTGTCGCGGAATAAGTCAAGACCCGGCAATCCGCCCTTCGACTTCGCTCAGGGCAAGCAATTTGCAATCAGTCCACGAATTACACGGCGCGGCCTTCGGCCGCAATCAAAGTAATCACTGTCCAATAATCAGTAACTGACTGGCTCTGTCCAACAATTTGGAGATAAAAAAAAGCGTTTATCGCATTGGGCTACCAGCGGAAAGCAGGTACAAGAAGGGCCCGGATTGCTCCAGGCCCTCCCGCTGTTTAGCCACCGAATCGGCGTTAGCAGCCCGTGGTGAAAGTCATTCTGGCTGCGAGCGGGTCTTTCGCCCGCCC
>DAOVFI010000159.1 GCA_030673005.1 Planctomycetales bacterium | reverse complement strand
AGGAGCGGAAAAATGAAAAAACAATTCCAACAAACGAATTGTTTTTTCATTTTGTGTGCCTGACTTGCTCTTTTCTTGAAGCGTCCATTGCGATTGGGTGAATAGTTACTCGGTAAATAATGCGCAGGAGCATGAACATGTCAAAGTCCATTGGATTTCGTAATTCCGGCAAGTTGGACATCGGCGGCAAGGGACTCGAATACGGGCTGGTCGTTGTGCTTGGGGCCATTATCATCCTTGCGGCGGTGGTGATTGGCACGCAGTTTTTCGGCGGTGGCGGCGGCGGATCGGAGCCGCCGACCGAGTACCGCGTCAAGTGCCTCAAATGCGGCGAAGAATGGATGATCGAACCAAAGGAAGTCGGCAAATACCAGAGGGAAGTCGGCCGACGGGCCATGGGCGTGGACTGTCCCAAATGTCAAACCAGGGGATCCGTCTTCATTATGTCCCAATGTCCCAAGTGCAAAGAGTATTATATGCCGAAAAGCATCACCAGCCCGGACAGTGCCGCACCGGGTGACCAGGACGTCTGCCCAAAGTGCGGTACGAACCTCAGGGAATGGTGGAGAGAGCATAACAAGAGGCGCTAAATACGGAATGCTTGTTTTTTTCGGTCATCGGCTTATTATGTAGAATGAAGTGTAATGCGTCGAGTGCGTCGAGACGCAAAACTGTGTTCGGGAACTTTATTTGAATGGAAGGCAGTAAGGGAGTGCAATCATGTTGAAGTCTATTGGATTTCGCAATTCGGGAGCGTTGGACCTGAGCGGAAAAGGCGTCGAGATCGGACTGGTCGTTGTGATAATACTCATCATCATTCTGGCGATTGCGGTGGTCATCGGTGTCTCGCGAAACGAAGACGGCTCTCCGCTCGAGACGCCGAAAGAGGCCCGTGTAAAGTGTCTCAAGTGCGGCGAAGAATGGATGATCGACAGCGATGAGATGGGAAATTTCATGAGGGAGTCTCGTGACCGCGCCGGCGGCAGGTCCATGGGCGGAGATTGTCCCAAGTGCCAGGCCAAAGGAACCGTCTATATCATGATCAAGTGCCCCAAATGCGGGACGTATTACATGCCGAAGAAGGCCACAGATCCCCTTGGAGCCGCCACAGGCGAGGCGAGGGACGTGTGCCCGAAGTGCGGGACGGACTATGTAAAGTGGTTCGTGGAGCAACACAGAAGGAAGTAATCGCCGGGTGGGGCGGTTTCCAATGACCGGTGCGGCGAAGAATGACTGATACCGAGTTTCGAAGGGCCGGTTGCGGAGCGTTGATTTGGACCGCCGCACTAGAATCTGTATCCTGATCATCGTCATCGGCCTGGCGAATTTCCTGGCCTATGCGGTCGTGTATATGTCGGTCGGCGGGGATGCGATGAACGGCTTCGTCCGGGCTTTGACCGCCGCCGACGGGCGCACAGACCTGCATTATTATCTCGTACGGCACGGGGAGGACTTCGAGGTCTCTCGTGGCGTGTGGATATACTCGGCGGTTCACAGCATAAGCATCTGGGTTACAGTCGGGGCGGTGCTGCTGAGCATGCTGACCCTTGCCAGGGACCGGATAATTTCCTCGATGCGAAGCGGAATCGTCCGCGGCAGGACGTTCATCACCATCCTGGCGACGGTGGTAACGCTCATTTCCGTCGTCATTACGATATGGTTCCTCCTGCACATGATCCGCCAGTTGACCTCCCCGGCAGCAGGTCCGCCGTGACTTCCGCCGCCTCGAAAATCCTTTCCGCCGCCGGTCCGGTCGCTTCGGCCCTGAGTGATTACGAAAACCGACCGGAACAGCTGGCGATGGCCGAGGCCGTCGAGTCGGCCTTTGCAGCCGGCGAGCACCTGCTGGTCGAGGCCGGCACCGGCGTGGGAAAGAGTTTCGCCTACCTCGTCCCCGCAATCCTTGCTGTCCGCGACGGCCGGCGCGTCGTCGTCTCAACCTACACCATCGCGCTTCAGGAGCAGATCGTCGGAAAGGACCTGCCTTTCCTCCGCGAGCACATCGGCGTGCCGTTCCGGTCCGTCCTGGTAAAGGGGCGGCGAAACTACCTTTGTCGCCGCCGGCTGGACGCAGCCGTCCGCCTGGCCGATATGATGTTTTCGTCGCGACGGGAAATCGATCAACTGTCCCGTCTGTCCGAATGGGTTTTTGCCGACGACGATGAAGACCGGCCCGAAAAGGGCGAGTCAAACGGCGCCGACCGAAACGCCCCTGTTCGTCCGGACGGCTCGCGACAGGACATTACCTTTGCCGTATCGGATTCGGTCTGGGCAAGTGTTTGCGCAGAGTCCGCATCGTGTCCCGGACGCAAGTGTCCCTGGTACGACAGGTGCCGTTTCCACGCCGCTCGACGGCGAATAAACAAGGCCGGTCTTCTCATTGTCAATCACGCGCTGCTGTTTTCCGACCTTGCCCTTCGATGGAACTCAGGGCAGGCACTTCGCCGCGCCGCTCCGGACGGACAGGAATCCGGGGCGGGCGAGTTGCTGGGTAAATATGACCTGCTCGTTCTGGACGAGGCCCATACGCTAGAGTCCGTAGCGTCGGACCATTTCGGCACGACGGTAAGGAGCGGAGCGGTCCGGGCGCTTCTGCGGGAACTGCACAACGACCGGACCGGCGGGGGTTTTTTGACGATGCTCGACGGCACTAAGGCCGTCGCTGCCGTCGGCGCCGCCGCCCGCGCCGCCGACGCCTTCTTCGATACCCTAGCCGTCGCCGGCACTGAAACGATTGCGCCCAACGGCAGGATCGACAGGCCAAACGCGCTGACCAATACGCTCTCGCCGACCCTGTCGGACCTTGCAGAGCAATTGGCGAGTCTGCGACGCTCGAGCAGGGACAATGCCGCCCGGCTGGAACTACAGAGTTACCAGCGGCGTCTGAGCGACCTGGCCGAGACGATCGAAAACCTTGTAGCCTGGAATTATCCCGATTCGGCCTACTGGCGGACGGTAGTGGATACACGACGGGGCGGAAGATACGTAATACTCGCCTGCGCGCCGATAAGCGTCGCTCCGATCCTCAAGACCGCCCTGTTTGAGACGGTCAGTTCGGTCGTGCTTACTTCAGCGACGCTGACGACTGGACGGCCCGGCGTCCGTGGATTCGATTACATCCGCAGCCGGCTCGGCGCTGAAGAGGCCCGCGAGTTGCGTATGGACAGCCCCTTCGACTTCCGCCGGCAGGTCAGGCTGTATATCGAAACCGCCCTTGGCGACCCGAACAGGCTTGATGAGTTCCTGACGCCCGCCTGCCGGGCGATCGAGTATTACATCGCCGCCAGTCGCGGTCGGTGCTTCGTGCTGTTCACGTCGTACAGGATGCTCCAGGCAGTCGCCGAGATGCTGGAGGATTACGCAGGGCGGGAAGGATACACGCTGCTTGTCCAGGGCGGCTCGCTGCCGAGGTCGGCAATGCTGGAGAAATTCAGACGCGGCGGCAAGTGCGTCCTGCTGGGGACGGCGAGTTTCTGGCAGGGCGTGGATGTCTCCGGCGAGGCGCTCTCGAACGTCATAATCACAAAATTGCCCTTCGCCGTTCCCGATTCGCCGCTTATCGAGGCGCGAATCGACGCAGTTCGAGCCGGCGGGGGAAGCCCGTTCAGGGATTACCAGTTACCCGAGGCGATCATTCGATTCAAGCAGGGGTTCGGTCGATTAATCCGCTCCGGCAGCGACCGGGGCATGGTCGTTTGCCTCGACCACCGCATCATCACAAAGTCCTACGGAAGGGAGTTCATCTCGGCCTTGCCCGACGTCGAAATCATCCACGACGCAGCCATGCAGGAAGAACATTGATTCCTCGAAAAAACAACCCGCAGAAGGTCTTCTGCCGGTTGTGAATGTAATCACCAAAATCACCACAACCGTAAATCAGGTTGTGCGCATTCTGCGTCTATAGCGAATCAGCAGGCCCAACCCGCCGAAGCACAGCAGCATCAGAACGCATGGTTCGGGAACCACGCCCACGGAATCCACCGTCTCTGTGCCGAAGAAGGAGCCGGGATAGGCGTAATGTGTAAAGGACATGTGCACCTGCTCCACAGGAGTGGACGAAATCCCGCTCAGGACGACGGTATCATCGAATCTGATGGTGATTTCGTCGCCGGTGCGCTCGATCATTATGTCGAAATCATCGGCAAACAAGGCAGTGTTCTTACCCGGAGAGTAGCAACTCCCGTCCTCTATCCAGGCCCATCGCCTGCCTGAGGAGCTAATCCATGCATCATTGTGCCCTGCCTGGGCCACGACATTGCCCGAACCGTCGGTCAGCACCAGCATCAACTGCTGCATCGCCGCGTTGGAGCCGTCCGAATCGTAGCTAACACTCATCCGGGCCTGGAAATCGTCCAGTGACGAGACGGGCTGGCTTAAATCGACGACGGCCCATATCCCGTTGTTGCTCGTCGAATCCGTTACGTCGGTTACTTCCAGCATCGTTTCAGAGAGGCCGTATTCCCAGTCGGTGGCGTCCCCGCCGAGCGTCGCCGTCCACGACGTTTCAAGGATGCCCTCCGTGAAGGGACAATCAATCATCTCGCCCGGGGCGTGCGCAGCAGTCAGCCCCAAAGCCGCCACAGCAACAGTTGCGATCAGATTTCTATGTATCATTTCCTGCTCTTCCAAAGAGTCAGCCAATCACTCACATCCTGGATTTTCGACGAATCAGCATGCCCAGACTTCCCAGGCACAGCAGCACAAACGCCGTCGGTTCGGGTACGCCGTTTTCGGCAACCACAAGACCGTTTGTCTGGTCTCGGCCCTACGACCCGCCATTCATTGTAGTAGGCTACATGTTAAGCCTACGATTCACATTACCGCCGGACAAATCGATAAGGCAGGTTTTGCCTGAAATGCTGGTGGACGGTATAATGCGTCAATGAAAACCTTGCGCCAGACGGTTCGCGATGTCATTTCCGAGCGTGTTCTTCCATGGATCGAGCGCGACGGCATCTCCAGAATGATCCTGCCTGAGGAGATAACTCACGAAGACTGCGCCAGGCCGATAAAATGCAGACAATTATGCGACATGCGGCACCACGAACATGAAATCGGAATCGGGCTGGCCGGCGAGGGACCGTATTGCATCGATAATAAGAGATACATCTTCAAGCCCGGCAGGATGGTATTCGTCCCGGCCGGCACACTTCACACATGCGACCAGGCGCATTCGTTGCTTGCCGAGAACGTCGATCCGGGCAGGCCTTCATCGGTCCTGTGGCTGACGATTTATCCGTTCGGCGTCCGGGTGCAGTTCTCGCGAATATTGGTCGAGTCCGACTCGATGGAGTCAACGCAGTCGTACATGCTTCTTGACTGGCACATGAGCAGGCTGGCGAACTGGCTTCTGGAAGAACTGCGGTTAAAGCCGCACAATTACGCGCGCGTGGGGCGGTGCATCCTGATGGAGTTGATGGAGCGATGTCTTCGGGCCGAGGCCACTGTCGATGCCCTGGATATCCGCACGCGAAGCAAGTCGGTCAAGTCCGACACGGAGCAATCCACGGCCAGGATTCATAACGCCCAGGACTTCATCCATTCCAATTATCACATGTCAATCGGTCTGGACGACATCGCCGCCGCCGCCGGTATCAGCATCAATCACCTCGGCCGGCAGTTCAAAGTCGCTACCGGAATGACGCCTATACATTACCTCCAGAACGTCCGAATGGAGGCGGCAAGGGAACTGCTACTGACCGATCTGAAGATAGCCGAAGTCGCCCACCTGGTCGGGATTGAAGACCCGTACTACTTCAGCCGGGTATTCCGCCGCATCAACGGCTTCAGCCCGCTTGCATACCGCAAGAACAGGACTGTATAAAGATAAAACATACAGCCAAAATCGACCAGGAAGCGGTAGGTTGCGCAGGTTCTTTTCCCTGCCTATCGGCAGACAGGCAGGAAACCTGCCTTCGCTATGGCTCCCGTCTCCGCTTCGCTCTCGTCTCGGCGAAGCGAGCCGTAGCCGGGTCGCCGAGACAAGTCGGCATGGCAAGCAAAACCTTCCGCACCCTACGTACCGATCAGCGTAAAGGTGAAAATATCCATCAA
>DAOVFI010000397.1 GCA_030673005.1 Planctomycetales bacterium | reverse complement strand
TCATCCCGACAACTTTCACCTCGGACCACAGCAGGAGTTGTTCGTTCGCTACTTCCTCGCACGCTGGGCGACTTACGACAACTGGTGGCACTGGACGGTCGATAGCGAGTACGAGGAAGGCGGCAGCGGCGCGCTGGATCGCGTCCGCACATGGGCAGAGGCGTTCGGGGACCAGAACCCCTGGAAGACTATTCTGACTACTCATGTCCTGTCGGACTGGACGCCCGGCACTTCTCCCGAGTTCGATATGGCGACGCTGCAAAGGCGGGTGGTCGATAGCCAGGGCGGCGTAACAGACTGCCGAAGTTTCATAACCGACAACGACGGTTATGGTATTGGGATTTTCAATGCCGAAGGCGTATGGCAACTTTCGCCTCAGCACGCTCGGATCGCGACGATAACCCAAATCATGGCCGGCGGCTTCAGCGGCTTTGCCATCGATAGCAGTTCAAGTTCACACTGGAACAGTTCATGGGGCTGCCAGTGGAACCAGGTAGTGAACCTGCACAAGGACGGCGTCGAGGAACTGGGGAAACTGGCAAATTTTTTCAACAAAACCCCCCGCATCGACATCAGTTTATGCGTGCCGGACCATTCACTGGCGACGGTCTCCGGCGGGCACATTGCGATGGTACTGACCAAGGCGGGTGATTCCTATTACGTCTGGCTCGACGAAGGTGGAGAGGCGTCGTTGGATTTGACGGGTGTGGCCGGCGATTTTCAGGTATGGCGGTATCTCTGCACCGACCTGGACAATCCGTCCTTCATCGGCATGACCGAAGGCGGCGGATGGCGGAATCTGGGCGCAACACCGACAACGGGGTTCGGCGCCGATTACCTGTTCGTAGTCCTGATCCCCGACGGCGACCTGGATGAAGACGGATTCGTGGGCCAGATCGACCTTGACATCGTGTTGGCCGATTGGGGCGATAGTGTAACGCCAGGCTCGGCACCCGACCCCTTCGGCGACGGATTTGTCGGACAGGCCGACCTTGACATCGTGCTGGCCGATTGGGGCCAAAGCATCCAGCCGATCCCCGAACCGGCCTGCATGGTAATGTTACTTGCGGGCGGAATCGGATTGATCCGCCGGGGCAAGCAGTAAGTAGGATATGGAAGGTTCTGCTTCCTGAACACGAAATCCTCTGCGGAAAAATTGAATATCGAATAAAGAACAACGAATTTCGAATTTCGAAGTAAAAAAACAGATCGTCTGCCTTTTCTTACTTCATTATTCATAATTCCCTGTTCTTTATTCAATATTCTATTTCTGTACAGGTGTGCCTGCCGACTGACTATATCTCGATAACCGTTCCTGCCCCGATTTCGACGAAATCGTCGCCGTATTCTTCCCTGAATACCTGTATGGCGTTGTCTCCGGTGCAGTGGCATGCCCCGGCCCGTCTGACGCCCATGTCGCGGAATGCCTTTATGGTTTCGAGCGTCTCGTCTCTGCTCTGACTACCGAGATGAAATCCCCCGAAGACAAGGTCTATCGGCCCGGGCATTTTCTCGTGTATGTTCCGGAGTATCGGCACAGGGTCCGGATGCGCACAGCCGGTTACGACGACAAGCCCGGCTTCGGTTTTAATAACCAGCGCCTGCTCGCGCGTGGGGTATTTGCCGGTTACGAAGATGTCCGGCGCAATTTCGATAAAATCCTCGGCAGAGGTAACTTCAGCGCCGGACTGACGGACCTGCTCAATGAACTCGTCGCGGAAGTCAGAATGCAGCACAACCTTGACCGACCCGTTCCGCTCCAGCAGCCCCATCAGCCCGCCGGTGTGGTCTTCGTCCCTGTGAGACAGCACCACCGTCTTAATATCTTCCGGCTGGACCTTCGCCTGCGAGAGGTTGTTCAGCAAGACCTCGGCGGTCTCGCCCGTGTCGAACAATATGTCATCGCCTATCATGCAGGCGAAACCCCACTCGGGTTTGAAGCCATCGACGGCGCTTTTGTTGTCTGTGATTACCTTGAGTTTCATGGGCGTTCTCCTTTTGTAATTATTCACCCAATTACAATGGATGCAGAAGAAAAGAGCAAGTCAGGCACACAAAATGAAAAAACAATTCATCGGGCTACTCCAGGCTCTCGTCTCGGCGAAGCGAGCCGTAGCCGGGTCGCCCTGACGAGTCTGTCGGAATTGTTTTTTCATTTTTCCGCTCCTAACGGGTGGCACGACGGGTGGGGGTAGTATTAATCACTCCAAACAGACGGAGTGATAAATACTATGTGTGCCTGACTTGCTCTTTTCTTCTGCATTGGGCTTAACTCTTACTTCCTTTTACTCGAACATCTTTCTCAATATCTGTAGCGTTTCCTTACAGGCCGATGTCGGGTCCATAATGTAAGCCCCGCCGAGTTCCGCCGATACGAAGCCGTCGTAGCCTATCTCATTCAGGGATTCGGCCAGAGCGGGAAAATCGACGGCTCCTTTTCCGGGAATCAGGTGCGAATCGGCTTCGCCGTTATTGTCGTCCAGGTGGATGTGCAACGGCAACCCTTTGCATCGCGGAATGACCTTGCGGAAATCCTCGCCGTTGATATGGCAGTGACCGGTATCGAGCAGTATGCCGAAAGCGTCCGAGTCCAGTTCGTCGAGCATTTTCAGGCAGTCTTCTATCGTCAGGATCAGGTTAGTCTCGAACCGGTGGGCCGGCTCGATAAGCAGCAGAAGGTTTTTGTCCCTGTTATATTCTTCGATTTGCCTGAAACTTTTTTCGAGTTG
>DAOVFI010000480.1 GCA_030673005.1 Planctomycetales bacterium | reverse complement strand
CGCCGCAATCGCGCCTGACGAAAGGCTGGGCGTTGCGAAACCGCACCAACGGTACCTTCCCAAAGGGACCGTTGGTCGGCAAGCGGCGCAAGCGGTCGTCGTCGATTATTCCAGCCCGAACCTCGCCAAGGAGATGCACGTCGGGCACCTCCGCAGCACCATCATCGGCGACGCACTGGCGCGAACACTCGAATTCCTCGGCCACAACGTCAAACGACAAAACCACGTCGGAGACTGGGGAACGCAATTCGGGATGCTTGTCGCGTTCATGGACCGAGTTCGTGAGGGGGGAGACACAGAGGATTTGAGTAGAGAGTTGGCTGACTTGGAAGAACTTTACCGAAAGGCCAAGCACCTATTCGATACCGATCCGGATTTCGCCAACACCGCACGGGAAAACGTCGTGAAGCTGCAAAGTGGCGACGAGAACTGTCAGATAAGATGGCTGAACTATACGGCAGTTTCTCTGCTCCACTGCGAAAAGGTCTATGGCCGTCTAGGTGTGATGCTCAAACGTGATGACATTCGTGGTGAGTCAGAATACAACGATGACCTGCCGGAAGTCGTCGCCGACCTTGAAAAAGCGGGTCTGCTGACAGAATCCCAGGGCGCGCAGTGCGTCTTTCTGGATGAGTTCAGGAACAAGGACAACGAGCCGCTGCCGGTGATCGTGAAAAAAACCGACGGCGGGTATCTGTATGCCACGACCGACCTTGCTGCCATTCGTTATCGTGTCGGCGAACTTCACGCCGAGCGGATTCTTTACGTAACCGATTCGCGCCAGGCGCTGCACTTCCGGCAGATATTCGCAGTGGCGCGAAAAGCGGGTTTCGCGCCGGAAAGCGTTTTGCTGGAGCATGTGCCGTTCGGGATGATGCTCGATAAGGGCGGTCAGCCATTCAAGACGCGCGAAGGCGGGACGGTTAAATTGACGGATTTGCTGGACGAGGCCGAACGGCAAGCCATCGGCCTGGTTAATGCAAAAAATCCCGACCTGCCGGATGAGCAGAAACGCGAAATCGCCGAAAAAGTCGGTATCGGCGCTGTCAAGTATGCCGACCTGTCGCAGAATCGCACCAGCGATTACGTGTTTTCGTGGGATAAGATGCTTTCCCTTGACGGGAACACCGCCCCGTATATGCAATACGCCTACGCCCGCATTCAAAGCATCTTCCGAAAGGGAGATGAGTCCACGGATTACACAGAAAAGAAGTCCACGAATTACACGAATTTTTTAATAGAGGACCCCGCCGAGCGTGCTTTGGCGGTGAAACTGCTGCAGTTTGCCGAGACTGTCGAGGCGGTGGCGTCGGAATGTCTGCCTAACCTGCTTTGCGGGTATCTGTTCGACCTGGCCGGGGCTTTTACGACGTTTTACGAGTCCTGCCCGGTCCTGAAATCGCCCGAGCCGACCCGCTCCAGCCGCCTTGCGCTCTGTGCCGCGACGGGGCGGACCATCCGCACCGGCCTGGGGCTGCTGGGAATCGAGACCGTCGAACAGATGTAGAACCTGTAAGAAATTGACCGTCGGGTGGCACGGTCAAGCAATTTGAGGTTTTTTATAAAAAAAAACCTCAAATTGCTTGGCCGTGTTGACGGTGGAAAACCTTCACGGCCAAGCGAGAACGATGCCTAACGGCATCGACCTCGCTTGACCGTGCCACCCATCGTTGTCGTATATCGAAACTATCGAACAGAAAATGTAGAGGAAATCTCTATGAGTAGATTAATGGTAGGCGTCAGCGGCGTTCGCGGGATTGTCGGTGAGACGTTGACCGGCGAGGTGGCCGAGCAGTTCGGCGGTGCGTTTGCTGCGATGCTGGGCGCCGGAACGACTATCGCCCTTGGCCGGGATACGCGAACGTCAGGTCCGATGATCCGCGACGCGGTTATCGCCGGACTGAACGCCGGCGGGGTTAATGTTATCGACCTGGGCGTCGTCAGCACACCGGGCGTCGCGATAATGATAAAGCACCTGTCCGCCGACGGGGGTATCGTCATCACCGCCAGCCACAATCCCGCACCGTACAACGGCATAAAATTCATGACGCCCGACGGGCAGAACCTGCCGGCCGACCGGGCCGACAGGCTGAAAGAGATTTGGCAAGGCCGCCGATTCTCACCTTCCGACAAGCCCGGAACGGTT
>DAOVFI010000400.1 GCA_030673005.1 Planctomycetales bacterium | reverse complement strand
CTTTCGGGATCCTCGGTGTGATTTTCCTCACCTTCCAGTCGCGCCGAGAAGCCAAGGACCATGACGACCGCGTCGGCCTTTTCCGCAGCCGCCAATGCCTCGGCGAAGCCATCGTCCGATTTTCCGGCCAAGTCGCAGCCTGTGGCGCTGATTACCTCGGTTTTTTCCGAGACGCCACGACGGATGCCTTCGAGGGGAGTAACCGGTTCCGACGGCGTGCCGCAATAGTTGCCTTTCAGCACCTCTACGTCATCGGCGGTCGGGCCGATAACGGCGATACACTTGAGGTCTCCCGACAGGGGCAGCAGGGCGCCTTCGTTCTTCAGAAGTACGACGGACTCACGGGCGGCCTCGAGTGCGAGGGCGCGGTGCTCCGGGCGGTCGTTGATCTCGATGGGGATTTGTGCGTAAGACACCATCTCCGGCGGGTCGAACATGCCCAGTCGAAACCGCGTCATGAGCAGTCTTTTCAGCGACCGATTGACGGTCTGCTCACTGATCAGCCCGTCCGCAACGGCCTTGCGCAGATGGGGATAAGTGTCGCCGCAGTTCAGGTCGCATCCGGCATTGACGCCGGCGGCGGCTGCCTGTTCGGGCATCTCGACGTATTTATGATGCTTAAAAATGTCACAGATGGCCCCGCAATCGCTTACGACGTGTCCCTCGAAACCCCATTCGTCGCGCAGGATCTCCTGGAGCAGGCGATGGTCTGCGCAGCAAGGCCGGCCGTTGGTGCGGTTGTATGCGCCCATTATCGACTCGACCTTTGACTCTTTGACCAACGCCTCGAAGGCCGGCAGGTACGTCTCGCGCAGATCACGCTCGTTCACAACGGCGTCGAACTTGTGCCGCAACGGTTCCGGGCCGCTGTGGACGGCGTAATGTTTCGCGCAGGCGGAGACTTTGAGGTATCGCGGGTCGTCGCCCTGGAGACCTTTGACGAACGCCACGCCCATCCGTGCCATCAGATACGGGTCTTCGCCGTACGTCTCCTGTCCGCGTCCCCAGCGCGGGTCGCGGAAAATGTTGATGTTCGGCGACCAGAAGGTCAGCCCGAAGAATCGCTCCCGGTTGTCGTTGCGGGCGGCGTCGTGGTGCTTGGCCCGAGCCTCGTCGGAAATCACCGTCGCCACCCGTCCCAGCAAGTCGGTATTCCACGTCGCCGCCAGGCCGATCGCCTGCGGGAAGACCGTCGCGATGCCCGCCCCGGCCACGCCGTGAAGACACTCGCTCCACCAGTTGTAGGCCGGGATGCCCAGACGTTCGATCCCGGCGGCGGTATGCGTCATCTGCGAGACCTTCTCTTCAAGCGTCATGCGCGAGATCAGGTCGTCGGCTCTCTGCTCGAACCGAAGCGCCGTGTCAAGCCAGGCAGGGGTATTGTTCAGGTTTTCGGGAGGTTTGCTTTCAATCATTTAAGAGTTTCCTTGTAACCGTTCAGGCTGCCACGTTGGAATCTCCGTGCAATGCTTTGTAGCAGGCCCGCTAAAGCGGGGGCTTGTTACAAAACAAAAGCGCCTGAACGGTTACGTTTCCTTTTCAATTTCAGCCAGTTGTTTCTGGAGCGTTTCGTTAACGCGGCGCATCAGGTCGATGTACTCGACCTGTGCGGCTGTGAATTTCTTGAAGACTTCCGAGGCGATGAGTTTTTCGTGAAGTTCCTTCAACTTTTGCTTGTCTTCGACCTCGACGGGCTTTTTTTCCTGTTCCAGTTTGTCGATCTTGTCGGCCTGGGAATGGTAGTCCTTGAGGATTTGGTTGATTTCGTCGTGGCGATTCATTTCTTCGCGAGCGGCCCGAAGATTGGTCGCTTCGCCTGACTCACTGATCGCCTTGCCCAGTCGCTTGGCCAGTTCGGTTATGTCGTCCATTACTTTTTTACTCCTGATTAATTTCGATCTGTCATTATGCCTGAACGGTTATATAAAAGATACGCATTGTAGTACAAGTGTGATTATTGACAAGGCGGTCCGTTCGGCACCCCCCCGGAGCGGGTATGTTGCGACCGGTCGGGAAAACTGGTATCATATTCCCGTTACAGTTCTCCGGGAATACCCCCTGGATATAAAACCCGAAAGGATACTTGCGCCGTGATAAAAGACAACAAAAACAATGGTTTTTCGCTTCAGGACGTTGAGGAGCCGAACCTTTATCGGGACATTTATCCATACACGGAATTGCCGCGTATGCCGTTCGACGGGGTGAGCGTTCCGATGAACCGCGCCGCGGAGGTGTGGGTTACGGACACGACCTTCCGCGACGGTCAGCAGGCCCGCCCGCCTTACACCGTTCAGCAGATTGTCGATATTTATACGCTGCTGCACAAACTCAACGGCGGGAGCGGGCTTATCCGCGCCTGCGAGTTCTTCCTGTATTCGCGGCGCGATCGCGAGGCCGTCGATAAATGCCGCGAACTGGGATTCGAGTTCCCGAAAGTTACCGGCTGGATACGCGCCGTCAAGAGCGACTTCAAACTGGTCAAAGACATGGGCCTGGACGAGACGGGGATACTGGTCTCGTGCAGCGACTACCACATCTTCCTGAAACTGGGCAAGACGCGGAAGCAGGCGATGGACCAATACCTTGACATCGCCAAGGCCGCTCTTGACGCCGGGATCACGCCGCGATGCCATTTCGAGGACATCACGCGGGCGGATTTTTACGGCTTCGTTGTCCCGTTCGCAATCGAGTTGATGAAACTGCGCGAACAGTACGGC
>DAOVFI010000328.1 GCA_030673005.1 Planctomycetales bacterium | reverse complement strand
GCCAACATTACGAATAAAACAGCGAGTAGTGCACAGATCGATTTGCATATCATAGACCGCTCCTTTTTTCGATTCCTCCTGACCCCGTATGTTTTCCACCCGATTGCAGGGCAGGACGAACATGCATTATCTCTGTAAATCAAATATTGTCAAGCATGTGCCCCATTTTGTCTTTCTTGACTCGCAGATATTCGCGGTTCTGGTCGTGGGGGGGGATCTGGAGCGGGACACGTTCGACGATTTTCAGTCCAAACCCCTCCAGGCCGAAGATCTTGCGCGGGTTGTTGGTCATTACGCGGAGTTTCGTCAGGCCAAGGTCGCGGAGAATCTGGTTGCCGATGCCGTAGTCGCGGTGGTCCGGCTCGAAACCCAGGTGCACGTTGGCATCGACGGTATCGAGTCCATTTTCGATCTGGAGTTTGTAGGCCCGCAGTTTGTTTATCAGCCCGATGCCGCGTCCTTCCTGTCGGATATAGACCAGCGCGCCGGCACCGGCTGCTTCGATGGCGGCAAGGGCCGCGTGCAACTGCGCCCCGCAATCGCACCTCATCGAGTCGAAGACGTCGCCGGTCAGACATTCGCTGTGGACGCGGACCAGGGCGGGCTTGTCGTACGCAACAGGCTTGCCCGATTCGTCGAGCCTGCCAATCGGTCCTTTGCACAAGGCGATGTGCGGCTCGGGGTTCACCTGCGATTCATACGCGATCAGGTGAAAATCGCCCGCAGCCAGCGGCGTGTCGAACTCGACGGCCCGCTCGATGAGCCGGTCCCGGCGCAGGCGATACTTTATCAGATCGGCGATCGTGCACATCTTCAGGGCGTGTTTGGCGCAGAATTTTTTCAGGTCGCCGACGCGGGACATTGTGCCGTCTTCGTTCATGATTTCGCAGATAACGCCGATGGGCTGCATCCCGGCCAGGCGCGCCAGATCAACCGCCCCTTCGGTCTGACCGGCGCGGACCAGCACGCCGCCGTCGCGGGCGCGCAGCGGGAAGACGTGTCCGGGACGGACGAAATCGCCCGACGCTGCGTCGGTCCGGCAGAGCAGTTCGATCGTCCTTGCCCGGTCTGCCGCCGATATGCCCGTGGTGATGCCCGTAGTCGCGTCTATCGTTACCGTAAAGGCCGTGCCGAATCGCGACGTGTTGTACGTTGTCTGCGGATGCAGCGCCAGCGCGTCGGCCTTCTCGTCCGTCATAGGCACGCAGACCAGCCCCCGGCCAAACCGGGCCATAAAGTTGATTATCTCAGGCGTAACCTTCTCGGCCGCACAGACCAGGTCGCCCTCATTCTCCCGCGACTCGTCATCGACAAGAACAATCAGTCTGCCGGAGCGAATATCGTCCAGGATTTCTTCAATCGGCGAAAACGGCATTTTTAAAAACTCCATGGTGGCACAGGTTACAAACCTGTGCTACTGACATAGGTTACAAACCTCTGCGGCTGACACAGGTTACAAACCTGTGCTACCTTTATCGCTGCGGTCCGCCTCTTCGACGCACGCCAGCCCGATCCGCGTGTAACTGATTACCGACAGCAGGCACATCCCGGCCACCGCCCACCATAGAATCCGCGTCAGGTACGTGCCGATTGGCGGGCCGAGCAGGTTCAGTTCCGGACTGATAAGCACGGCTGCGACCATCGCGACCTGCCCGGCAGTGCATATCTTACCCGCCGCCGACGGCGCTACGAATACCTTTCCCGTCAACAGGAATATTATAAGAAATCCTATTATAACCCATAAGTCCTTCCCTACGATAGTAACAACCACCCAGTCCGGCAGACGGGCGCCCTTCACGGCCGAGTGCGGCAGCGAAAGCAGAACGGCTGCACAGACAATCAGCACCTTGTCCGCCAGCGGGTCGAGAATCGCGCCCAGACGCGTCCTGCAGTTCAATCGGCGAGCCAGATACCCGTCAAGAAGGTCCGAGAACGCCATAAACATAAACAGCCCCAGCGCAAGGTAACGATAAACCGGACGGGACTGGTGATTCTGCAATAATACTACAAACGGCGCTACCAGCAGCAGCCTCAACAGTGTGAACCGGTTGGGCCACGTCAGGTACGCCCCGGGTGTACCCGATTGCGGATTGCGGTCTTCGAGTCCATCAGGTCGTCCTGAGTCTGTCGAAGGGCGGATTGCAGATTGCGGATTACTCATTGCGGATTGCGGATTTTTCAGTCCCCGGCTGCTGATTTACGACTTCCGGTTGACTTCGCGCCGAAACCACCACGCGCCGAAGAACATCACCGCCGACAGTGGAAAACTGGTGAACGTTACCAGGGTCATCCGGGATCGGTAATCCGTTTCTCCGTCGGCGGAAATCGTCATCGACCCGGCCAGCAGCCCTATAAGCAGCAGCAGCACGCCGACCGTCATCAGCAGCGGGATCATTGTTTTTTTGTACAAGTGAGCGTGGTGTCGTCGGTGTCCTTCGCCGGCGGTTACGTGCAACCCGCCGGCCGATTCAAGGGGCGCATTGTCGCCGAACAGGACCGGGTCGTCGATTTCGTTGTCATCGGTCCCGACAGCGGGGTCAGCAATATCGTCGGCGTTTGTCCCGCCGTCGTCACGGGCCATTTCGTCAAGGGCCGCATGAGGGTCGGGCGTGTCCGGCGAAACAAATTCTTCAACCTTATCGTTCTCGGCAAGGTCAGCCAGCGCGTCGGCAGGATGCTTCCGCCGTTCCGATAACTCGTTCGGTTCGTTCAATTCTTCCATTGGCAAACGTTACCTCTGGCATATAAAAAACCTCTCCTGTTTATCATATCCGCCTTACCGGCACAAACCAAGGAACAAAAAAGGGACAGGAGGCTATTGGGGTGGGACGGATTCCGTAACACTTCAACCGTCCGAGGCGGTCGGTATGCAGGATGTGCAGGTTCTTGCTGGCTTGTCGCCTGCCTGCCGGCTTGCCAACCGGCAGGCAGGTGTCGAAATATATTTTCGCTTCTTCTGTAACCGGACTATCACCGGAGGCAGAAGCGGTTATATCGCGTCTGAAACAACCACGCTTATCAACTTTCTTCTCCGGCGCCGTGGTCCCTCGATTACGCTCGGGATTTGCGCTTACGCATTAACATCGCCACAGCGCCCAGCAGCAGCAGACTCGCCGTAGCCGGTTCCGGCGCTGGAGTCGGCGGAGAACCTCCTCCCGGCGGAGAACCCTCGCCGCAATTACACGGATCCAGACCGGCCTGACTGACGAAACCATCGAGACCGATGTCGCTTTCGAGCAACAGCCTGAACAATCCGTCGTTGAGGTAGTAGAGGTTCAGGCCGTTCAGGTCAAGACTGGAACCGGCGCCGATAATAAGGTTTTTGACGTAAAGGGCCTCGGGATCCTCCGAGTCCGGCTGGTTGTCGAACAGGTCCACGAGTTGGA
>DAOVFI010000206.1 GCA_030673005.1 Planctomycetales bacterium | reverse complement strand
CATCCAGGCCTCGGGGTTAATCGGCTCGCCGACCGAGCCGAGAATCCGCAGCGAACTGAGGTCATACTTCGCCGGCCAGTCGTCGCCATGGCGGATAAGCGCTCGGATAGCGGTCGGGGCGGTGTAAAAGACGGTAACTTTATATTTCTCAACGATTTGCCAGAACCGGCCTGCGTCGGGGTACGTCGGTACGCCCTCGAACATCAGGCTGGTCGCCCCGCCGGCCAGCGGGCCATAGACGATGTAACTGTGTCCTGTAACCCACCCGATGTCGGCCGTGCACCAGTACATGTCGCCGTTGTGGATGTCGAAGATGACCTTGTGGCTGATCATTGTGTGCAGCAGGTATCCAGCCGTGGTGTGTACGACGCCCTTGGGCTTGCCCGTCGAGCCGGAGGTGTAAAGGATGAACAACGGGTCTTCTGCGTTCATGTGCTCGGCCTCGCACTCGTCGGAGGCGTCGGCCATCAGGTCGTGATACCATACGTCCCGACCGTCTTCCATGTGGCAAGGCTCCTCGTTTCGACTGACGACGATGACCTTCTCGATGGTCGGCGTGTCCTTTACCGCGTTGTCGGAGATGTCCTTGAGGTGGATGTGCTTTCCGGCGCGGAGCGAGACGTTCGAGGTAATGAGTATTTTGCAGTCGGAGTCGTTGATGCGGTCCCGCAGTGCGTCGGCGCTGAAGCCGCCGAAGACGATCGAGTGGATCGCGCCGAGCCGGGCGCAGGCCAGCATCACCACCGGCAATTCGAGGATCATCGGCATGTAGATGCACACGCGGTCGCCCTTGCTGATACCCAGCGACTTCATGACGTTGGCGAACTTGCAAACCTCTGTGTGAAGTTCCTTGTAGGTCAGCGTCTTTGCGTCATCTTCCGGCTCACCCTGCCAGACGAGGGCGGTCTTGTCGGCCGTCGGCGTACCGAGGTGGCGGTCGAGGCAATTGTAGCAGGCGTTCAATTCGCCGTCGGCGAACCAGGTGTGCTCGATCTTGCGCGCGTCGGTGTCCCACGTGAAATCACGGGCCTTGGTCGGCTCCTTGAACCAGTGCAGCAGTTTTGCCTGCTCCAGCCAGAACCCGTCCGGGTCATTGATTGACCGGTCGTACATTTCCTGGTACTGCTGTGGCGACTTGATGTGCGCCTTGGCCGACATATCGGCCGACGGCGGGAAAGTCCTGTCCTCGCTCATCAGCGAGTCGATTGCTTTGTGCTCTTGTTCTGCCATTTTGCTGACTGCTCCTTTCTGATTTTTTAAGTCAATTTAGCGAAATACTTTGTACAAAAACCCATCAAGCCCTCGCTCCCCGCCTGCGCGAAAAGCCAGGACCGGAAAAACTCGCAAAAAGCGCCTTGAAGCGGGGATTCTGCTGTTTGTCGGACGAAAAGTCAACTTATTAATGACGAAAAAAGTGGGAAGGGTGCATCCCGTTTGAGTAGGTACCAACTTGTTACTTAAGAACCATACCCGCCGTACCGATGCAGAAATTAAAGTTGCAATTATTCAGGGTCGGTCCGGCTTTGTTGCGGGATGTTATTTACTGCCGGAAAAAACCTGACGTTCAGTCCGAAGGCTCCTGCTTTATTGGGATCGGACGGTTTATACCCGCAGTCGGAGAGGACATAGAGATATGGATTTTGACGAAAGCCTGCTGGACGATTTTGTCGCTGAGAGTCGCGAGCACCTTGATTCCATCGAGCCGGACCTTCTGGAGATGGAAAAGGCAGGTTCCAACGCATCCGCCGAGGTTCTTAACCGCGTCTTCCGCGCAATTCACAGCATCAAGGGAGCGGCGGGTTTCTTTGCGTTCGAGTCGCTCAAACGTCTCAGCCACACGATGGAAAACGTCCTTATGCCCGTCAGGGACGGCGAACTGGAAATAACGCCGGAGATGATGGACGTGCTGCTGACAGCGGTCGATAAACTGCGGGTGATGATTGACGACGTCCAGGCCAGCGACGATGTTCCTTGCGAAGATGAAATTGCGAAACTCAACTCGTTCCTGGGCGCTGAAGACGATTCGACAGAGGAAAAAAGCGACACCGGCGCCGCCGACGCGAAAAAGAACGATTCGGAATACCGCATCAAACTGGACTTAGGAACCGATGAGGTGCGATCGGCGCTCAAACACGGGCAGCGCGTTTACGAAATCGTCGCTAACCTCCGCCACGACCTGCACAACAGGGAACAGACGCCCGAAGATTTCACCGAAACGGTCGAGTCCGTCGGTCATTGCCTGGCGTTCCCGCCGAACATCTCGGAGCTGGAAGACCGCCTGGACGAGGACATCGCGTTTTCTTTCCTGTTCGCGACGGTCCTGGAGAAAGACCTGGTCTGTTCGGCGCTGGGTCTGACCGCCGGGCAGGTGATCGAAATTGACACCGCGGAGATCAAGAAGCAACTCCAGGCCGAGCAGGCCGGCGGACAGGAACCGCAATCGTCGTCGGACGATACCGGACGGGTGCTTCCGCTCGGTGAAATACTGATAAAACTCGGTACGGCCCCCGCGCATGTGGCCCGGGCGCTCCAGAAACAGGCGGACGGGGACAAGCGGAAACTGGGAGAAATCCTCGTCGAAAAGGGTTTCGTCGTCGAAGAAACGATCAACGAAGCCCTCCGCCTGCAAAAGGTCCAAAAGGCGAATGTGTCCGAGCAGGCCAATCAGCCCGTACCGGAACCCAAAAACTCCAAAAAGCCTGAAAATGCCTCCCAACCCAGGCCGAAGTCAAAGGCAAAGTCCGAGACCACCGAGACGCTGCGCGTCCGGGTCCCGCTGCTGACGCGCCTGATGAACACGGCTGGGGAACTCGTACTCGGTCGTAACCAGCTTCTCAGCGCACTGGACAGACATTCAGACGCGATTCCCGGCCTGGCCGCGATCCTCCAGAACGTCGATCACGTTACAACCGAGTTGCAGGAAGGGATCATGCAGACGCGGATGCAGCCGATCGGCAGCGTCTTCAGCCGGTTCGGCAGGGTTGTTCGCGACATCGCCCGGCAACTGGGCAAGGAGATCGACCTTCAGACCGAAGGCTCGGAAGTCGAACTGGACAAGTCGATTATCGAACTTCTGTCCGATCCTCTGACCCACATCGTCCGCAACTGCGCCGACCACGCAATCGAACTGCCCGACGAGCGTGAGAAGGCGGGCAAACGGCGAACAGGCAAGATCATCCTTCGTGCATATCATGAAGGTGGACAGGTCAATATTTCCGTCAGCGACGACGGACGCGGGATCGATACGGACAAGGTCCTCACCAAGGCCGTCGAGAAGGGCGTCGTGGCGAAGGCCGACGCCGGAAAGATGTCTCATCGTGAGATCGTGAACCTTATCTTCGCGCCGGGCTTTTCGACGGCCGACGTCGTAACCGACGTTTCCGGCAGGGGCGTCGGGATGGACGTGGTGCGGACGAATATCGAGAAACTCGGCGGGCATATCAACGTAGATACCGCCGTCGGCAAGGGTACGACCGTTACGCTGCGCCTTCCGCTGACGCTGGCGATCATTCCGGCCCTGGTAGTCGGGGTGGAGGGATGCCGATTCGCCGTCCCGCAGGTCAACCTGGTCGAACTGGTATGCGTTCGGGCAGCCGATGTAAAGAAACGCATAGAGTCTGTCCACGGCGCCAGCGTACTGCGCCTGAGGGGCAAACTCCTGCCGCTGGTGCGACTTACGGATGTTCTCGATATAGCAGGGACTTATGACGATCCTGGAACCGCCGAACCTCTCGTCAGCGAGCGCGAAAGGGTTCCCGACCGCCGGTCGCCTTCGGACAGTAAGGATAAGTCCGACGCCGCCGCCAGCAACAGGCAGATCGTCCAAAGGAGCGGTAACGACCGTCGCGAAGACTGGAAGAGCGATTACAACATTCTGGTTCTCCAGGTCGGAACCAACCAGTTCGGTGTGATTGTCGATGAACTCTTCGGCAGTGAGGAAATTGTCGTCAAGCCTCTGTCGAATTTCCTGAAAAACTGTGTCTGTTTTGCCGGTGCGACGATAATGGGCGACGGGCGGGTGATAATGATCCTCGACGCCGGAGGTCTTTCCAGGCAGGCGAACCTGCACTTCAGCGACCTGAAGAGCGAGGAGGACCGCCGACAGGCCGAGCAGGACAAAGAGGACGCAGGCGCCGGCGCCGGCAGGCGCAGCATCATCCTCTTTGCCAGCGCCGACGGCGACTTCTTCGCCGTACCACAGGAAAAGGTCCTCCGCCTGGAGCGAATCAAGGCATCAGACATCGAACGCGTCGGCAGCAGGGAATTCATCCAGTACCGCCGGGCCGGTCTGCCGCTGGTCAGGCTCGACGAATATCTGCCGGTAAAACCGCTTCCGGGAGATATTTCCGAGATGTACCTGGTCATCCCCAAGCAGCCGGACGCCGACAGCGCACAGCAGGCTCGCGGCGGGATCGTCGCCTCGAAGATAGTCGATGCGATGGACGTCGTCGTAAGGCTCCAGGCCGCATCGATTACCGGTCCGGGCGCCGAAGGTTCAGCCATAGTCAAAGACAGGCTGACATTGTTCCTGGACCCGATAAAATTGCTTGATGCCGCCGGTATCGATTACGAAGGCAAAGCGGCAGCGTGAGGAAGTTACGAATATGAAACAGTTTGCGACATTCCGGCTCGACGAGCAGCTCTTCGGCCTGGACGTGCTGATGGTTCGTGAGATTAACCAGCAGATGGACATTACCCCCGTCCAGCAGTCGCCCGAGTACGTCCGCGGTCTGATTAACCTCCGCGGGCGGGTGGTAACGATCATGGACCTGGGCGTCCGCCTGGGTCTGCCTGCCAGGCTCGTAGGCGCAGACAGCCACAACGTCATCCTCAAGACCAACGCCGAACTGGCGTCGATTCGCAACCACCAGGACGGATCGGAAGACCTCTCGACCTGCGCCGACGCCGTGGGACTTCTCGCCGACGCCGTCGGCGACGTCGTGGACGTTGATGAAAGCCAGATCGAACCGCCGCCCGCCAGCGTCGGCGAAATCAGCGGACGGTACCTCTCGGGCGTGGTCAAACTCGACGGCGACCTGCTGGT
>DAOVFI010000074.1 GCA_030673005.1 Planctomycetales bacterium | reverse complement strand
CAAGATACCACCGCGAACGACCAGCGACGGGGCCAAAGGCGAACAATCATCTTCGGATACCTCCGACGGCGGCTCTAAAGACCTCTTCATTCTCGAAGCGCCGGACGACCCGCCCGCAATCGGTGCGCCGCCAACTAATAAGGAGAGCAAGGTCGAACCGCCTGTGGTGAGCAAAGTCGAACCGCCTGCAAAACCGGCTGGGACAAAAGACTCCGCCGCCGGGGCATCGACCCGCCCGGCCGGCGCGAAGCCGGACAAGACCGCCAGGACCAAAACGCCCAAGCCGCCGGTAGTCATCGCCGTCGATAAGGCCTCCAACTCGCTGATCGTCTCGGCGTCGCGGACTGAACTGGAAAACATCGAGATGCTGGTCTGGCAGCTGACGCTGAACGCCGCGACGGGCGAGGCGGAGATGCGGGTCTTCAAGGTCAAAAACGCCGACCCCGCCTCCATTGCCAAGACGCTCAACTCGCTGATGAACCCGAAGACCGCCAAACGCCCCGCCCAACCGGCCAGAAGAGACCGAAGGCGTCCGGCGGCGGCGCCGACCGTCGCCAAGACCACCGCCACCATCGTCGCCGACGTGCGGACACGCAGCATCATCGTCCGCGCCAAGCGGGTGGAAATGGACCTTATCGAGACGCTCATCAAGCAGTTGGACACCGCGCCGGAGGTCGTTTCCATCGTGCGCGTCTTCGCGCTGAAGAACACCGACGCTGTCGAGGTCGCCGCCAACCTGCGCGAGATGTTCGGCATGACCAGGCCTTCGGCCAAGGGGGTCAAGGACCCCAAGGCCAAGGAACTCATCCGTCGGATGCTGGAGATGCGTGCAGGCGGCGCGGCGGCCAAGGCCGAAGCCGGCGCCGGGCTGACAGTCTCAGCCAACCGGATGACCAACTCGGTGATAGTGGCGGCGCCTGCCGACGCGATGGAACTGGCGGGGCGGCTGATCGAGGAACTGGACCAGGCCCCCGCCGCCGGTGCTACGGCTGTGCGGATGTTTAAAGTCGCCAACGCCGACGTAAATGAGGTGGCCCGTACCGTCAGCAGCCTGTTCGCCGGCGCACGCCGCGGCGCGCGCCGTGGCGGGCAGGCCGGCAAACCGGTCGTCGTGGCGGCCAATGAGCAGCAGCGACTGGTGATAGTCTCGGCGCGGGTCGATGAGTTCCCGCTTATCGAAAAGGTCATCAGCGAACTGGATTCGGCCAAGGCGGTCGAGGCGACCTTCGTGAAGGTCTATCGCCTCAAGCATTCCGAGGCCCGTTCGGTCGCCGGCGCCCTTACCCAGACGTTGATAAAGAGCGCCGGCGGACGCGGACGAGCGACGACGTCGGGAACCAGGATCGCCGCCGACTCATCCAGCAACGCCGTCGTCGTTCGCGCCGCAAAGGCAGACCACGACCGGGTCGCTGCGCTCATCGGCGAACTGGACCAGAGTTCACAGCAGGAGGCCACGTTCCGCACGATCCGTCTGACACGCGCCAACGCCGCCGACGTCGCCGGCGAATTGAGGCAGATGCTCTGGTCCTGGAGGCGCGGGCGAAACAAGATACGCCCCACCGTCGCCTTCAACCGCGCCACCAACACACTGATGATCTCCGGCATGGAAAAGGACATCGAAAAGATACTGGAGATGGTCTCCCAACTGGACACGGGCAAGAAGGAGAAGGTCGATGTGCGTTTTGTATCGCTCCGGCACGCCGCCGCCGGCGACGTGGCGCGCGCCCTGTCGTCTTTCTACGGCCCGCGCGCACGGACGCCGGTCGATCCGCGCGACCGGGAAGTTACCATCGCGCCCGACGAGCGGACCGGCGGGCTGCTGATATCTTCACCCCCGCAGCGACTGGAATCGGTAATGGCGCTTATCGGCAAACTGGACACCGCCGACGCCGCCGGACAGATGCAAAAGGTGGTTATTCCGCTGGCATCGGCCGAGGCCGAGTCGGTCGCCCGCGCCGTCGGGCGGGCATTCGCGCCCCAGCGAGGCCGGCGGGTCAGACCGTCGGACCTGGTAACCGTAACGGCCGAAACGGCCACCAACTCGCTGATAGTGTCGGCCTCCGAAAAGAACCTCGAGAAAATCCGGTCGCTGGTCAAGCAGCTGGATTCGACCACGACCGGCGGACGCCGGATCGAGTTCATGATCCTCGTCAACGCCAAGGCGACCGACCTTGCGAAGGTCCTCTCGCAGGTCGCCGCCAAGCGGTCGCCCGGTCGAGGCAGGCGGGGTGCAGCCGCCGTCGAAGGTCCGAAGATCTCCGCCGACGCATCCAGCAACGCACTGGTGATGTCGGGCAAGAAGGCCGACCTGGACGTGCTGATGGCGATGGCGAGGCAGTTGGACCAGGCGGCGGTGGAGGCGGCGCCGGCGGTGCACATCCTGCCGCTTACCAACGCCGACGCAGCGTCCGTGGCGCAGATGGTCTCCGGTCTGTTCCGCCAGTCCGCCAGTCAGGCCCGCCGGGCGGGCAAGACCGTCGAGCCGGTGGCGATCTCCGCCGACGAGCGGGCAAACGCGCTTGTCATCGTCGCCTCGGAGGCCCAATACAAGACAGTCGCGCAGATGGTCAAACAGATCGACCAGATGAACCCCGCCAGGGCGAACCTGCGCCTCATCCAGTTGAAGAACGCCGACCCCGAAGACGTGCTGAAGGCGATTCAGCAGATTTACGGTAACGGGCCAGGCGCTCGTGCTGCGCCGCGCCGCAACCCGTCTCGGCGCGGAGGCAACCCCGGCAGGGCAAACCCCGGCGGCAGTCCCCAGGCAACCGTGTTGAGCCGGCAGCGAGCGCTGCTGATCAGCGCCTCGGACCAGGATTGGGACGCCATTCAGAAGATCGTCGCCGCTATGGACGAGGCCGCCGCCGGCGCCAAACGCATGGTGAAGGTCTTCTCGCTGGTCAACGCCGCCAACAATCGTGTGGCAGCGGCGCTGAACAGTATGTATCGCGCCGCCGCCAGGCGAGGACGACCTGAGGACGTCGTTTCGGTCGTGTCGCTGTCGGGGACCAACGCCGTCGTTGTTACCGCCACCAAGGAGAAGATGGACGAGGTCGCGGCGCTGATAGAGCAGTTGGACAATGCCAAAATCGCCGGACAGACGCAATTCCGCCTGTTCCAACTGACCAATACGAGCGCCTCGAAGATACTCCCGATGCTGCGCCAGATGCTCCGTCCGATCCAGCAGGCCCGTCCCGGTCAGACCATCAATGTAACCGCCGACGAGCGCGCCAACGCCATCATCGTTACCACCCAGGCGCCCGTGCTGGATGAGATCGAGCGGATCATCAAGGTTCTCGACGCCGTCCCGCCGTTCAAGACGGCCGAGGTCGCGGTCTTTCCGCTGAAAAACGCAGACGCCCCGGCCCTGGCGATGGTGCTGACCGACATTCTGACACCCGGCACCAGCAGGATTCGCACGCCCGAGGCAAGGGCGCTTCAGGAACAGGTCCGCCTGCTCCGCCTGCGGAGGGGCATGGAAGACCTGCCGCCGCTGGATTTGTCCAAGCCCATCAAGATAACCTCCGACCCGGCCCGGCCCGGCAGGAACGGCTCCAACAGCCTGATAGTCTCCTCCACGCCGGAGAACCTCAAGGCAATGGGCGAGATAGTCGCACTGCTGGACACCATGCCCATCGCCACGGGCGTCAAACTACGGATAGTCCGCCTGAAAAACTCCGACGCCATCAGCGTTATGACGCTCCTGCGCGAGGTCTTCACGCAGGGCAGGCAACTCGCCGGCAGGCCCGGTACGCCGACGGCGGGAAGGGCCACGCCCCGCACCGTTACCGGCGAGGCGCTGACCAGCGTGCTGAACGTTACCGCCGACGCGCGGACCAATACACTGGTCCTGGCCGGAACCGAACAGACGGTCGCACTGGCGATGCTGATCGTAAATGACCTTGACCGCCAGAAGCCCAGCGAGTTCACGGAAGTCAAACTGTTCAAACTTCTCCACGCCGACGCTGCCCGCCTGGCGACGCTCATTCGCGCCGTATTCGCCGAGCAGCCGACACGCGTGCCGGGAGCGGCGGGCGCACGGGCGTACGTAACCAAACTGCGGATGCTCAGCGAGAAGAAAACGCCCGTCCAAAGCAAGGTCGCACGGTCGCATCCGACGGTGGTCGTCCAGGCCGAAACCACCGCGAACATTCTCATCGTGGCGGCGCGCAGCGACCTGGCGCCCGTCATCGCCGAGATGGTCAAGACGATGGACATCCCCGGCGCAGGCGCGCTGAACATCGTGCGGATATATCCGCTCAAGAACGCCGACGCGACTCGAACCGCCGCCGTCATCGGCGGACTCTACACCGGACCCAACGCCAACCTTATCCGGCCTGAAGACAGGCCCACAATCACCGTCGATTCCCGTACCAACTCGCTGGTGGTGGCCTCCTCGGACAAGACCTTCGCCATGATCGATTCGCTCCTGGCGAAACTGGACAGGAAGTTGCCCGTCGAGCTCCGCGACATCCGCCTGCTGGGGCTTCTCAACGCCGACGCAGCCTCGCTGGCGACGACCCTCCAGCAGATGATGGACGCCCGCGTGCAGCGACAGCAGTCCCTTGGCGTCAAGGACGCCGAGGCCCTGCGGATGATCATCGTCGCCGACCAGCGCAGCAATTACCTCATCGTCGGCGGCTCGGCGGAAGGTTTCAGACTGGTGGCGGACCTGGCGAAGCAGCTGGATTCAGCCGCACCGGCGCTGAGCGGGAAGATACAGATGGTCCCGCTCAAACACGCCAACGCCGGCACGCTGAGCACGACCCTCGACAACCTGTTCAACCAGCGATACCAGGCCGCTCGCACCCCGGAACTGCGGCGGCAGAAGCCCGTGATCGTCCCGGACCTGCGGACCAACATCCTGATGGTGGCGGCGAATCAGGACGACAGCCGGATCATCGCGTCGCTGATAGCGAAACTGGACGCCATGCCCGTCAGCCCGGCCGTCGAACTGGCGGTCATCCCGATGAAGCACAACGACGCCGGTTCGGTCGGACCGATGATCCAGCGCGTCTTCGCCGACCGGCTCAAGGCGATGACACTGCCGGGCCAGCAGCCCGCCCCGCAGGACGCCGTTTCCGTCGCCGCCGACGCGCTTGGAAACGCGCTGGTTATCTCGGCCAGCAAGGAAAACCTGGAACTGATCCGCTCGCTGCTGAGCAAGGTGGACGTCTCCCCGCCGACCGAAACCGGCGTTGTGCGGATATACCAACTCAAAAACGCCGATGTCCAGCGCGTCGCCGGGATGCTGGACGCGCTGGTTCAGAAGGGTCTGTACAAGCCGGGCCTGGTGGGCGCACGCGACAACGCCGTCGCCCGCGCCCGCGAGAAAGTCTCGATAGCCTCGGACATCCGCACAAACGTGCTGATCGTCTCTGCCAGTCGTGAGAACTTCGCGGTCATCGATCAGATCCTGCGAAGGATCGACACGAAGGAAGGCTGGGGTCTGGCCGGGGCGGTCAAGGTCTATATCCTCAAGCACGCCGACGCGGCGCGTCTGGGCCCGACGCTCCAGCAGATGTTCGACCGCAAACGCACAGCCGAGGCCGCCACCGGCGGCCAGGCGAGATCGCTTCCGGTGGTCATCATTCCCGACGAACGGACAAACGCCCTGCTGGTCGCCGCCGGCAGGGAAAGCGCAGCCGAGATGGACGCGCTGGTGGCGAAACTGGACGTGGCCGAAGTCGCTCCGACTTACGACTTCCGCGTCTTCTACCTGAAGGAGGCCTCGGCCACGGCGCTGCAGCCCACGCTGGACCAACTGTTCAGTCGGCGCGCGGGTGCGGGGCGCGGGGCATCGGCGGTAACGATAATCGCCGACCCTAAAATCAACGCCCTGATTATCGGCGCTGCAAGGGACGAACTGGTAATCGCCGAGAGCCTGATTTCCCGGCTGGATAAGCCGGCGCCGGCGGCGGGGCAGGTCGTGCGGGCTTTCCCGATCGCAAAGGCCGACGCGACGCAACTGGCCGATACGCTCAAGCAGTTGTACGAGGACCAGAAACCCACCGGCGGCGCCGCCGGCGTTACAATAACCGTTGATGAACGCTCCAACACCATCCTCGTCGCAGCCGCCAAGGCCGATATGCAGAAGATCGCCGGCCTGGTCGAGAAACTCGACACCGCCGCCGTTACCGACGTAACGGAAATCCGGATATTCACGCTTCGCCACGCCGACGCGGCGCAACTGGCGACGATCCTCACCGAGGCCCTGACCAGCAAGCCAAAGCCGATGGCCACGGTATCGGCCAACCGCGCCACGCTGCTGAGGTTCATTTCTCAGACGCCCGAAGGCAGGAAACTGATGGCGTCGGCCGTCAAACAGGGCGTGATGATCACCGCCGTTCCGCGGACAAACTCGATGCTGGTGCAGGCCCCGGTCGAGACGATGCCGATGCTGGCGCGCCTGATCGCCGCGCTGGACAACACCGACCCGCGAATAGCCGAGATCCGCGTCTTCACGCTGACCAACGCCGACGCGACGCAGATGGCCCGCGTGCTGACCGAACTGTTCCGGCTCGAGCAGGCAAACACCACCCGCCAGGCGGCAAGGTACACGATGCCGAAACCGCCGCCGGGTAAGACCGCTCCGTCCGGCAAAGACCCATCCGCCGCCGCCACGTTCGGCTCGGCAGAGCAGACCGCCCTGTCAATTACCGTCGATCGGCGAACAAATTCGCTGCTGGTCGGCGGGACGCGGGAATACGTCCAACTGGTCGAGCGGGTCATCAGACAACTGGACGCCTCTGCCGCCGAAGACCGCCAGACGCTGGTCTATCGCCTCCGAAACGCCCAGGCCACCGATATCGAAACGGCCCTGAAGCAGTTTCTCGACCAGGAACGCCAGCGAGTAGTCGCCACACTGGGCGCAGACGCCGTCGGCGCCGCAAAGGAACTGCTGGCAAGAGAAGTGGCCGTTGTCGCTGAAAAAACCTCCAATACGCTGCTGATCTCCGGCTCGCCGCGTTTCTTCAAGACCGTTACCGCGATGATCCGCGAACTGGACCAGCCGCCGCCGCAGGTGCTCGTTCAGGTGCTTCTGGCCGAGGTTACACTCGACGACACGACCGAGTTTGGCGTGCAGTGGTCGCACTTCGGCAAGCCCGGCAGCGAGGAGCGGACCCGTTCACAGACCCAGTTCGGCATCAGCGCCGGGACAACCGGGTTCACCTTCAGCCTCACCGGCGGGGACCTGGACCTGCTGCTGAGGGCGCTGAAGACACAGGGACGCCTCGAAGTCCTCTCCCGCCCGCAGATACTGGCCGCCGACAACCAGGAAGCGCAAATCAACATCGGTCAGCGAGTCCCCTTCATCACCGCCTCGCGCATCACCGAAGCGGGTACCACGCTCAATACAATTCAATACGAACAGATCGGAATCATCCTCAACGTTACCCCGCACATCAATCCCGACGGATTCGTCAAACTCCAGGTCAATCCCGAGATTTCCTCGCTGAGCAGTTCCTCGGTACAGATCAGCGAAGGCGTCAACTCCATCATCGTCAACAACCGGTCGGCCAACACCACTGTCACGGTACAGGACGGGCACACCATCGTCATCGGCGGGCTGATTACCAACAGGGACGAAAAGCGCGAGGAAAAGATTCCGATCCTCGGCGACATCCCCATTCTGGGGCACCTGTTCAAGGATACCCGCATTGTCAAGGAGCGGACCGAGCTGCTGATTATCCTGACGCCCCGCGTGCTGCGGACACCCGTCGATGCAAGACTGCTCAGCGGTGAGCAGATTCGCAGCCTTAATATGAAGGGCGTCCAGCCGGATGAATCCTTCGGAGGCCTGCTGAACCCGCTGCGAAGTGTTACGCAGCAGGAGATAAGGCGGCTGGAGGATATGATAACTACATCAAAGCCAAACTCGCGCAGCGGGCCTGTCGTGATCCCGATGAAGATACCCGACCGGCAGCCTCGCCTGTCTCCGAAGACCAGGCCGGAGGACACGAATAAAAAATGATCCGCATACGGACACTCTTGGGGCATCTGAAAAACCGGCATGTTCGTGGCATGGGCGTCCTGCCCATGTGTCTCAGGGCCGTCCCGGCCCTGCAAATTCGGGCTTTTCACGACCGAGACGGTCGTGAGACGCACGGGCGAGACGCCCGTGCCACGGCTTTTCAGAGGTTCCTGTTGACTGTCGCGGCGATATCGACTGCGATGCTGGGCGGGTGTACGGGCGGAACCCAAAAGGTCTCTTCCACGCCGCCGCCGCCGGTCGATGAAGTGGATAGAATAATACCTTTGATCTCCCCAAGTCCCGTCAACTGGGACGGACGGCCCGGCGCCGACGGACTGGAGGTGTGCGTCCACTTCTTCCGCTATTCTCAAGGCCTGCCCGTTACCGTCCGCGGCTCGCTGGAATTCGTCCTCTACGAAGGCGTCATCGGCGTCAAAGACCTGCCCTCGGCCAAACCGTTCCGCTCGTGGCGTTTCAGCAGTGAGGAATTGAAGGCGCACAGGATACGCAGGATGATGGGATGGGGATACGCGATGAGGCTGCCGTGGGGCAATGCGCCGCCGACGGCCTCGGCGGTAACGCTGCTGGTCCGATACACGCCCCTGAAAGGCAGACCCGTCAGCTCCGACCCGACCGCCATACCCCTCAGCACGCGATAAAGGAAAAAGGAAACACTTCAACCGTTTGCAGAAGCCTGAAAAGCGTTTTGCAAGGATGCAGAAAAAAAGAGAATGTTGAATATTGAACAATGAACCTGTCTGCCGGCAGGCAGGTGTCGAATGTCGAAGTGAACAGATTTTGCGAAAAGGTTCTTTTTTGACTTCATAATTCGAAATTCCCCGTTCATTATTCAACATTCATTTTTTATCACCTTCATCCGCCCCAGGCGTCCCTGGCGGGACCTGTGAAGTCTTTTCGGGACCGACAAAACCTCACAGGGCGGATATAATATGAAAGCCTGCACAGTTACCTTTTTTTCAATTAAATGGAGAGATGAAGAAAATGAATGCGAAAGTCAGGACAATGGCGTTGGCGTGTGCGATTGTACTGTTTATTGGCGGGCTTGCTTCAGCGGCGCCTGTGATAAAGGATTACTCCTCAACCGGCGGCAATCCCCAAAACAAGACCGGTCCGAAAGACAGGATGTACCTGGTAAGGTCCGGCGACAGGATAACCTTCAGCGTACAGGGATATGAAAAGTGCGTCTGGTTTGTCGATAAGGTACGCCAGGCCGAAAAGAGCGGCGCATTCGCCTGGACCGTCCCGGACAAAAAAGGCATCTGGGAAATTCGCGCCGAGGCCGGCGGCGCCTGGGTCGAGTGGGCCGTCTCAAACCTGCCGAAATCCGAAGCGCCGGTAATCTTCGATTATTTCGTGAACGGTAAAATC
>DAOVFI010000287.1 GCA_030673005.1 Planctomycetales bacterium | reverse complement strand
TCAAACATCTTCCGCATCAAATACTCGTGGCGCCATTCAATCGAATCGACCGCATCTGTGCTGTGTCGCACTTTCTCATCGTAGATAACGATATCTTGATCACACTCATCCTCTGGCAACTCGTGTTGTTCTCGACGGTAGTCTTCGAATTGGAGGAACCAGTCAGCCAGTTCTTTGTGACGACCCTTCACGACGTAGCTTTCCAAAAGTTGCGAGACCATAGTGTAAAGTGAGATAACCGTATATCGCTCAAGTTCACGGGTCTTATCGGGGAAAGACATTAGGAGGTATTCCAAGACACGTTTGACCTTTCTGGCCTTTGTGCAGTTTTCGTCGAAGTCTTTCTGCTCCTCGTATATCTTGTTCAAGTTTGCATTTTTCACATTGCAAGGCTCCCCGTTGAGTTCCAGCAGCATCATCTGGGCAGCAATATGGTCAAATGTATATCGTGAATTTTTGAAGCCGCAATTCTCGAAGAACGCATGCTCGGCCAGCGACTTTACGAAGTCGCGCATCTTCCCTGGCATGGCGTTTCGCTTTTCCTGGGCCTTCAGCGTGGTCCCGTTCTGGAGCCGAAGGAACATCTCTCGGACTTCCTCTTCGTCCGTCTCGGAAATAACAACGACATCCAGGGAATATGTGTCAAAGTGTATTCGTAGGTCATCCGGCAGGTTGGAGTACTTTAACCCTGCGATCTCGAAACCGTTGACCGGTTCGCTGTTCTTCGGCACGCCGAACTCGCCAGCGTAGAATTCCCAAATTGCACGGAGACGCTGTTGACCGTCCACAACATCGTAACGGTCCGGCCTTGATCCCACCTTCTGCCAGTAGAACTTGGGGACGTCGTATCCACGAAGGATCGTGTCGATCAGTAACTGCTTCTGTGCCCGGCTCCAGACAGCCGGACGCTGGAAATCAGGATTCGTATTGATTCTCTCTCTGATACCGCAAACCGTGCTTACAGGCCAAGGTTTTTTGTTGTTGTCCATTATTGTTGTTCCTAACACCAGTGGCGAATTCCGAGGACGCCTTACTTAATTTTGTTCCCATATTGCGCACGATCGTGCACCTATGGCGCACAATTATCAATCATCATCATCGTCATCGTCTTTTTTCTTTTTCCGCTCTTTCAGCGCCCTTGCGCGGGCGTCGAGCCGGTCGGCGTAATCGACGGCCGAGAAGGCCTTGCCGTCTAAGACGCCGGCGCGGATCTCGTCCCAGCCATCGACGACGTGAATTCGCTTATCTAGGCGGCGGATTTTTTTTGCGAGTTTGCGGAAGTCGTCGGCGTCGTCGTCTTCACGGTCGTAATTGGGGATCAGGTAGGCCGTCATGCCGTTTGCGACGTAGGCCTCGACGTCGGATATCTTGTCGCCTATGCCCAGGCGGATGTTGGGGAATTCTTTTTTCAATTCCTTCAGCCGGGCGGTCTTAAACTTGCCGCTGTCGCCGATGGACTGCTTGAGCGAACTGACCAGCAGCGGCGAGCGGATAAAGCCTTTATCCGTCAGCCATTTCTTGGACTTATTCGCCAGCAGGTCGGGCCGGTGGGTCAGGTAGATGATGCTGTATCCGCCGCCGGCGAGTTCCTTGACGATTTTAGCGGCCTGGGGCATCGGCTTGGCGCCGCCCATCAGCACCTTCGAAAAGCCCGACGCCACCACCGTATGGTCCAGGTCGATCACGACGAAGCGGGTGTCTTTCGTACGGGCCGAGACCAGCAGCGACGCCGGCGTAACCTTCAGCATCTCCTTGAAATCGTCGTCGGGAACGGCCACGATGCGGGCCTTTATCTCATAGTCGCCCGCCTTGGGGGCCTTCCACTTCATCCGCGCGTAGCCGTCCTTATCGGTCAGCACCTTTCCGAGCGACTCTCGGCCAAGGGTGAACTCGACCTCGGCCTTTTCGACCTTCTCGAATTTTTTGACGTAGATGACCCGGACCAGAAGTTCGGTCGATTTTTCCGGCTGCGTCAGCGTATCGAATGCATAGAACAGCGTGCCGTGTTCGGAGGCGAGCGTATAAGCGGCGCCGGCGCTGACGGCCTGGCCCATACTCGGCAGCTTGCAGCCGCCCCAGCACGCACACGCCGACAGAACGACGGCGACAGCGAAAAACCGAATTGTCCGTTTCGAGAGTGTTGGCGAGTTATTCATTTTCGTATCTCCAACCTGTACGATCCGCCCGTAATGATTGTATGATGTTTTGTTGAGTATGGAAAGTGCGGGAAAATATAAGAGAATATCGAGTGTTGAACGCGGAACTTTGAATGACGAAGTGATAAATACTACCCCTGCGCGGACTCACCGCTGCGACGGTGAAATGAAAAAACAATTCGGGCAGATGAATTGTTTTTTCATTTTGTGTGCCTGACTTGCTCTTTTCTTGAAGCATTCATTGCAATTGGGTGAATATTTATGTTTTTTTTACTTCGAAATTCGATATTCTCTGTTCGTTATTCGACATTCAATTTTTTCCTGTTTGTATTAAATCGCATTGTCATGTTAAGCAATACAACCGCCGTACGAGCGTTAAGCAGGATAGGGCCATATGACGGATTCCCAGCATACCAGAAGCGGTCCGGAGCAGGTCCGGGCCATGGTTACCGCCGTCAAGGCGGGTGCCGAAGGTGCGTGGGAAGAGTTTCTGTCGGCTTATGGCCGAAGGCTTTACGGGTATTTTTTTCGGGCGACGGGTTCTCATCACGACGCCGAGGACCTGCTGGGCGAATTGATGCTCCGGCTGGTGCGTCGCCTGGGCGAATACGACGACCGAGGGCGGTTTGAGCCTTGGCTGTTCCGCATCGCCTCAAATCTCGTTCGGGATCGGATTCGCCGGGTGAGGGTCAGACCAACGCCCATGTCGCTGGACAGGGATGATGACGACGACCAGGCGGGTCTGGGCGAGATGATCGGCGGGGCGGACTCACCCGTCGATAGCGGTCTGGTCGCGCAGGAAAACCGCAAGGCGCTGAACGAGGCGCTGGAAAAACTGAATGAGCAGTCGCGGCAGATGGTTCTGCTGCGGCATTTCGGCAATATGAGTTTTAAGGAGATTGCCGAAATTTATGACTGCCCCGTCGGCACGGTCCTGGCCAGGGTTCACCGGGCCTTGAAGACGCTGAGAACGGTGATGGAAGAAAACGATGAGCACGAAGAATGAAGATTACGAACTTATCGGGCGATGGCTGGACGGCGAGGATATCGACCTTACCGCCGATCAGCGGGCGCTGGCAGAGGATATTACCGCCGACGCCGAACGGGTCGGTCCGGCGCTGGATGTGCACATGCCGGCAGGGACGCTTCATCGAGTCAATGCACGGCTCATACAGGCCTGTGACGGTGCAGGACGACCGCATAAGTCCGGCAGGCTGGTATGGCTTCGCTGGAGCGCCGCTGCCGCCGCGGTGGCGGCAGCCGTTATAATTGCGGCCGTGTTGTTCCAGCCGACAGCGCCGGTCGGACCCGATACGCCGGACCGGCCCATTGCCGGAATGGGCGCAAACGACGAGATGTTTGTTTATAATATCCTCGACGATGAGGATGGGTGGGATGTCCGCGCCGAGACGCTGGGCGAGGAAATGACCGATTGCCGGGCGAGCCTGGCGCTCAACGAGGATTTTCCGGCGGCCCTGGCGCTGGCGGAAATGGAGTATGAACTGGAAGAATTCATCCTTGACGATGCGGAGTCGGACACGTCGTTCGACCTGAACGGTAACGATAATTGGTCCAATGGAAGCAGTTGAGTAAAATTCCTCTAAAAAAATTGCCTGTCCGCACGTGGCGGACGGGCGGGAAGCGAGACTAGCCATGTTGACCAGACAGATGTTGGCGATGGGCCTGGTGGTTCTGACGGCGGCGGTGATTATTTGGAGTTGGGGTCCTGAAGCCCCTGCCGGGCCGCGGGTCTCAGCAAAGGAACCCGGGCGAAACA
>DAOVFI010000507.1 GCA_030673005.1 Planctomycetales bacterium | reverse complement strand
AATTTTGCCTGTTATACTTCTTAAACCCCGGCCCCCCCCTGTTCTGCCCCGACACAGCCGTCGGCGGGGCGGGCGCCCGCCTCCGCCCCGGCGACCTGACTTACCGGGAATCCGCAATCAGTCCACGGATACTACTCTGCGAAGTAGTTCGCTACGTAGCACGAGTTACACGGATTTCACGGATTTTTATTCAATTCCGCAATCCGCAATCAAATTGCCGGGACTCCGCTGCGCTCCGTCCCGGCCTACCGGCGCAATTGATGATTGTACGCAGGACGATAAAATAAGCAATTGCCAGGATACCCGCCAACACAATGGGCGGGATTATAATCCGATATACCGGTCCGAAACTCGTCTTGAAATGGCGATTGCTCAGAATGAGGCACAGGTGCATCGGGCTGAGCATCTGCCCCATGTGCCCGAAGAAAAACGCCAGCGCGATGTACGGCGGGATTGAGGCGCCATCAGGTATCAGCTTCATCACGATCGGGAAACTCGTCCCGACGAACCCCGCCGCTATTCCCGTTACCATCCCGGCAATGAACGGGAGAATCGCAATCACTGCAAGCACCGGAACATTCAACGCCTTGAGTTCCTTGCTGATCAGATCGGTTGCATCGGCCTGTGTGAGCATGTGCTTGAAAACCATCACGCTGACCACCAGCAGCGCCATCGTATAGACCCGCTTGCTCAAGAAGGCCTTTTTGACCGCTGCGGCGTCGAGGCGATTGAGCCGGATTGTCCATATCAGGCTGACGAGCAGTCCCAGTGCTATCGGCACGTAGCGGTGCATCACCTTCGGGACATCAATCCCCCACAAACCAGCACCCAACAGCAGTAATCTCGCCACACCCCAAACCGCTACAATCAACCAGATGGAGGAGGTCACCTTCAGTAGTTTACGTCTGGTCCCTTTCGGCGGCGGAGCGGCCGCTGCGTGCAGGTCCGGATGCACACCACGCAGAATCAGCAGGCCCGGAAGGAACATAATCAAGGTCAACGGAGACTGAAACAGCATGAAGGGTAGGAAATCGCTGCCTGTTACCGAAACCGCCACAATCATGCCGGGGTACAGAGGCCACCAGGATTCCCAGATGTGCCGGAAATAGTAATTGATAGCCGACAGCCGCGAACCGGTCACCCCGGCCTCACCGGCGGCGGATTCCACCATCGGCGCCGAAAACAGCGCGCCGCCGGGCATCGGAAGCAGTCCAATCAAGGCCGGCAAAGCCGCCATAGTAACAGTCGGGCGGCGGAGAAACGCCTTTACAAGGGAAACGATTCGCTCCATCTGACCCGAAACACGCATCGTCTCCGACAAGGCAATCAAAATGGCAACGATGCAGGCCAAGGCAACGGTTTCGAAGTGGACCACACCTGCAAGAACACTTTGGGCGATTTCGGCAAGGTCCATTCCGAAAAGCGCGCCGATAGCAACCGCACCGGCGGCAATTGCAGCCGACAGCGGCAACTTCAGACGGGCCAGGACGAGAATCAGCCCGAAGGCGCCCAACGTGTACAACAATGCAGGCATGATGAGGTTGTAACTACCGGCGCCGGTCGAGTCAAATCCTCTCATCCTGCAAGGCGGCAAACCGAGCCTGAAAATCGGCTTGCCGTTTCGCAGTCCGAACGATTGACAGGTCTTCTTGTCCATAAGTCGGTCCGGCGGTAAGATGGAAGTAAGAGTTCAACCATATGCAGAAGAAAAGAGCAAGTCAGGCACACATAGTATTTATCACTCCGGCTGTTTGGAGTGATAAATACTTCACCCTACCGGGTGGCACGGTCACGCCGAACGCAGTGAGGCTTGGCCGTGATGGCGCTCACCACGGCCAAGTCTTCGACTTGACCGTGCCACCCGTTAAGCGACGGAGAAATGAAAAAACAATTCGTGCAGATGAATTGTTTTTTCATTTTGTGTGCCTGACTTGCTCTTTTCTTCTGCATTATTTGCAATTGGGTGAATAGTTACAGATGGAAATGTCGCGGAGTC
>DAOVFI010000307.1 GCA_030673005.1 Planctomycetales bacterium | reverse complement strand
TTCATCGTTACCACACCCATGTTCATCTCGGCCGCACATTCGAGCGCCTCGCCGCGGAAGGGGAAATTCAGCACGTTGTAGCCGACGGTTACCCCTTCGAGGACGCCTTCGCGGACGATTTTGCAGATTTCGGCCCCGGCGATGTGCAGCGAGGCTGCGACGTGTCCGACGAGGCCTTCGGACTTTGCCTTCAGCACCGCCGCGACCGCTCCGCCGGCCTTACGTTCGGGCCACTCGTCGGCCCTGATGATATACCAGATGTGAAAGAAGTCGATCTTCTCGACGTTCATCCGCCGCAGCGATTTTTCGAGGCTTGCCCGCAGCGTGTCGCCGTCGGATGCGCCGCACTTGGTCGAGCAATAGAACGACTCTCTCGGCATCTGCCTGAAGGCCGCTCCGAATATCTCCTCGCTCTTTCCGGCGTCGTAGCCCGGGGCCGTGTCGAAGTAGTTAATCCCCTTGCCGTGGGCGTACAGCACAAGTTCGGCGTTGGCGTCGATGTCCTCGGGCTTATCGAACCGCATCCCGCCGAAACTCACCACGGAAATTTTCTTACCCGTCCTGCCGTAGGTTTTGTACCACATGGATCATAGCCTTCCTGGAGTTTCCCAAGCGAGATCAGGCCGATATCGTTCAGACCGACTGCAACCCAATTTTACCAATTCGTGGTAAATTTCGGAAGAGCCTGCTTTTTTCCAAACTGGAAACGAAGGATTGAGACATTATATTGGTGATATGAAAATACCTGAAACGGAAACTTTTGAAGGGCGTACCGCCATTGTAACCGGCGGGGGGCAGGGAATTGGCGGCGCTGTAGCCAAGACCCTGGCCGAACGCGGTGCGAGTGTTGTCGTCAACGATCTGGATGGTGAGTCAGCCCGGAAAAAGGTAGAAGAACTCCGCGCAGCCGGCGCCGACGCCATCGCCGTTCAAGGCAGCGTAATCAGCGCCGCCGACGTCCGGCGCATGGTCGAAGAGGCAATAGAACAATTCGGCGCCGTGCACATCCTCGTTAACAACGCCGGCATCCTGCGCCCGACGCCTGTGATCGATATTGAGGAGGATGAGTGGGACCAGGTCATCGCGGTCAATATGAAGGGAACTTTCCTTTGCTGCCGGGCTGTGCTTGCATCGATGCAGGCCGCCGGCTGGGGAAGGATCGTCAACCTCTCATCCACCGCCGGCAAGAATATCAGCACCGTCGGCGGGGCACACTACACCGCCGCCAAGGCCGGTATCCTCGGCTTCACCCGCCACCTGGCCAAGGAGGTCGCCGCCGACGGCATCACCGTCAACGCCGTATGCCCGGGCCTCATAGATACGGAAATGGTTCGGTCCACTATCAGCGACGAACGTCTCGCCGCCTATACCGAAAGTTTTCCAATCCGGCGATTAGGTCGGCCCGAAGAAGTGGCCGAACTCGTCGCCTTCCTCGCCTCCGACAGGGCGGCCTACATTACCGGAGCCGCCCTCGACATAAACGGAGGCGATCTGATGATCTGACGCCCTCGCAGCACGGGCGCCTGCCGGTAGGTGGGTCTCGCCCGTGGTTGAACAGAACATGGTCGAGACGGCCATGCCACGAAATCTGTCAGTTTGAGTTAACAGGTGTTCCGTCCCCTTAAGCCTTTGCTTCGCCGTGACGAGTAGTTCGCCGCATTGCTACGTTGGTGGGGTATAGCCCGACCTGCCAGGGCGTAGATTGAAGAGCGAAGCCCGGCTTCGCGGCTGGCGCCGCTACGCCGTGGCAGTCTTCGTTCGCTAAAAGCGGCGAACGAAGACTGGGCGCGACAGGACTCGAACCTGTGACTTCTTCCTTGTAAGGGACAATCAGCGAATCATGGCTTTTCATAAGTTATGGAAATTACAGCGTCTTACGCAGGACGCCAATCCAACAAAAACGGTTAAATGTAGCCAAATACAACCGCAAAAGTGTAGTCAAAAGTGTAACCAGACATCGCGTACCGCAAACGAAAGCGATCTTCGTATAAAAGCGGCCCTGACTACACTTTTGACTACACTTCTCATCTTATACTTTACTCCCACACTCACCGCAGTAAGTCGGCCTGCCCAGCAGTGTATGGGCGGGAATACACCAAGCCGAGAAGTATAACACCGACCGCGGGGCCAAGTGTATCTTCAGGCTGGTGGTACCCACCCCTTAGACTAAATTCCAAAGGGAATGTCACCGGGAGGCTTGATTGGCGAACCCCAACATCTCCACAAGGCGTAGAGGGAGTCTCCCGCGATTCGAGGCTGTAACCTCGATTACGGTGACGTCGTTTCTCTCCCGCAGCCCGCTCAGGAAGGGATGCCGGTAGATCGGGATGGTGCCGAGTACGGGATAATCCGAGTCCATCACAGCTGCGACCGCCTTCCGGAAGGCCTCTGAGCAGAGTTCCATCTTCCCTATTTCGTCGATGATTACACATCCTTTCCGATGCATTGCCTCCCGCAGAGCATTTACGCCGACGCGGTCGAATGACGCTACATCGACGCCATATTTACCGACCCTCGGCCCATATTTGTAGTTGACGTGCGACAGAACCGCCTCGTTGCCGGAATAGATGTTCTCCACCCGGAAACCTAATTGCCGCAGACAGGTACGTCCTAACCGTGCTCAAGCAAGGATTTTTTAAACCACGGTCTTGTCCGAACCAAACCGCGGACAGTTCAGCGCCGTGGATGCGATATGCCTGATTCGCTGCAGGATCAACTTCCGTGATCCGTTAAGTGGCAACGAGATGGCTGAAACTGTTACTTCGGAATTCGTCAACCTCTTCGACCACTGCCATTGGCTTGGTGAGGCATATATCAGAATTCCTAGTTTGCTTGGTGTGGCTTGGCAGTAAGCCGCCATCTGATAAATATCCCCCGTTCCCCATCTTTCATGACCAGGATCCTTATACTTAGTGTCCAGAGCAACCAGGCTCCCATCACTCCGGCGCACTATGATATCAACAATTCCGCGGATAGGCTCCTTGGCATTCTCGGCCACCGTAATTCGGATTGCGCGTTGAGTCTCAAGTTTACCATCTGCCGTTTCGATACCGGGTCTGAGTGCAGCGGCCACGAAGTGTTCAAAGAGCCTGTTCATGTCTATTAGGAACGAGCTTACAGGTACAGGACCAGTCTTTTCGTGTAAGGATAAACGTGATAAAAGAAGCCTAGCAAGAGCAACGCATCCTTTGTACCGCTCGTTTAGGCGACGTGCAAACCACGCTAAGGGGTAACCCATTCAGCAATCAAACCTCTTTTTCGTTCCCGCCAGATCAAATGAATCAGGTTGCCAGTAGCCGTCCCCGACCCGTTCGCGGTAGTGTTCCAATTCCTCCTCGCCAAGCTCCATATCTTTTGGGTCGATGGCCCCGACAGCGGCACAACAGGCATGGTAGCCCCAGATACCCCCGCAATCCTCCAAAGGGAAAGCCCTCGCTCCGCCCAAGAGCCGCCGCTTGAACTTCTCCGGAAGCTCAACAACTCCCTTCAGCCCGACCCGGTGCTGCCAGTAGTCCCCAAAGTCATAAACATAAGTGCACACATCAATATTCTTGGAAAAATACGCCAACAGCTTCATCGTGTCCGCGTCATAGACACCCATTTCCGGAAAAGCATCTTTGA
>DAOVFI010000430.1 GCA_030673005.1 Planctomycetales bacterium | reverse complement strand
TTATCAACATCACGACTCTGATGCTGAATGCTAACCCGCGTTGTCGTGCTAATGACCAACCTGCCTGCCGGCAGGTTAGACATTTTCTGATGGACCTTACACCATGAAATACGTTTCTACTCGCGGACAAATCGAGCCGGTTGAATTTCAGGACGCCGTCCTGATGGGTCTGGCCGACGACGGGGGACTGATTGTTCCCGAGTCGATCCCGGACGTTTCCGACCGGCTGGTGGCGTGGAGTTCGCTTTCGTATTCCGATTTGGCCTTCGAAGTGCTGCGGCTGTTTATCGGAGACATCCCCGATGCCGATCTGAAATCGCTTATCGCAAAGACCTACGGGCCGGCGTTCGATCCGGCCCCTGCCCAGACTGTCAAAGTCGGACCGATTTATATTCTCGAACTGTGGCACGGGCCGACGCTGGCGTTCAAGGACATCGCTCTGCAACTGCTGGGAAATCTTTTCGAATATATCCTCAGTCGAACAAAGGGGCGCTTAAACATCCTCGGCGCTACCAGCGGCGATACCGGCAGCGCCGCGATTGCCGGCTGCCGGGGCCGGGCGGGTATCGACATATTCATTATGCACCCAGCCGGACGCGTCTCGCCCATCCAACAGCGGCAGATGACGACCGTACCGGACGAAAACGTCCATAACATCGCCGTCGCCGGAAACTTCGACGACTGCCAGCGGATAATGAAAACCCTCGCCGCTGACCTGGTTTTCAAGCGTAAATACTCGCTCGGCGCGGTCAATTCCGTCAACTGGGCACGCGTCTTGGCGCAGATCGTGTACTATTTCAAGGCCGTCTTTGACGTCCGGGACCAGACTGGCGCAGAGCGGGTTCGCGTTGAAATCCCGACGGGTAATTTCGGCGACATCTTGGCCGGTTGGTATGCCCGGCAGATGGGTCTGCCGATAAGCAAACTCATCCTCGCCACCAACGAGAACGACATACTTACAAGGTTTTTCAGCACCGGTGAGTATTCCACAGGCCGGTTGATCCAGACGCTTTCGCCGTCGATGGACATCCAGGTAGCCAGTAATTTCGAGCGGTATCTGTATTACAGACTCGACTGCAACGCCAGCCGTCTGCGTGCCTTGATGGACGGGTTCGCCCGCACCGGTTCGTTGCGAGTGGAAGCGGACAGCGTGGCCGCAAACACAGCGGCCACGGCACCCATGTCGGTCGATCCCGCTATCCTCGCCGGCGTCGGAACGCAGGACGACGTACTGGCGACCATTCGGAAGTATCACGAGCAGTACGATTACCTGCTGGACCCGCACACTGCCGTCGGTGTGGCGGTGGCAGAAAGGTTGGAAGTTGAAGATGTTGACCCGCTCATCTGCCTGTCCACCGCCCACCCGGCCAAGTTCCCCGAAGCCATAAAAAAAGCCACCGGCCAGGACCTGGCCCACCATCCGGCGATAGATGCGCTTGCAAACTTGCCCACCCGCTGCGTCGAGTTGCCCAACGACATCGAAGCGGTGCGGAAATTTATTGTCAAGACGATTAGCTGACAAAAATCAACCACGATACTTGGCGAAAATAAACCAATTTAGAAATAGAAAAAAATCGCTACAATGTTAAATAGTCGTAAAGAATGTTAAGGATAAATCCGTGGCAGAAAAACCACCTGAAGAATGGTTGAAACAAGCTGATTATGACATGGACACAGCCGATTACATGCTGCGTGGTGACCGGCGACTGTATGCGTTGTTTATGTGCCATCTGTCTGTTGAGAAGGCTCTCAAGGGACTTTTTCAATCGAGATTGAATGTTGTACCGCCCAAGACGCACAACCTCGTCTATCTCCTGGATAAGATGGGTTGTACGCCACCGGAAGTTCTCGGAAGGTTCATCGTACGGTAAATGAAGTCAATGTGGCCACACGTTACCCCGATGACCTGATGGCTCTTCAAGACCAATATCCTAAAGCGGTTATTAGGGAAATCCTCAACAAGGGCAAAGAGGTGCTGGAATGGATAAAGAAGCAGTTTTAAAGATAATTCGGCGTTTCGGTGAGGCTCTTGAGAATCATGGTGTCAAGGCGTCGAAGATAATCCTCTATGGCTCTTATGCCAGGGGGGATTGGCGCGAATGGAGCGACATCGACCTGGTAGTCGTGTCAGACGACTTCGCGGACAAGAGTCACTGGGAGCGCATAATAGTCCTTTCCGACGCGATTTACGATCTCTGGGAGCCGATCGAGGCCGTTGCTATGACGCCGGACGAGTGGGAAAAGGGCGATTCCATGATCGCCCAGTTTGCCAGAGAAGGCGAAGAAGTTTATTCGGCGTAACTCGTAGGCCGGGACGGAGCGAAGCGCAGTCCCGGCGATCCGTAACCTGTACCTTTTGTTCTGAATTGCCGGGACTTCGCTTCGCTTCGTCCCGGCCTACAGGGTGCAGGAAAAGGAATGTTAAATGACAAAAATAGCGATAA
>DAOVFI010000394.1 GCA_030673005.1 Planctomycetales bacterium | reverse complement strand
CGACCTTGCCTTCGGGACTGTCACCGGTTCGGTCGGTGAGACCGGCGCGATAGCGTGTCTTATCGGCGGGCTGTACCTTATTTTCCGCAAATCGGCATCGTGGCGGATACCACTGGGTATGCTGGCGGCGGCGGCGATCGTTGCGGGGATTAATCAGATTCTCACCGAGACGGTACTGACGGTCGGACATCACCTGCTCGGCGGCGGACTGATGTTCGGAGCGTTTTTTATCGCCACAGACCCCGCCACCAGCCCGATAAGCCGGCGTGGCCGGTGGATTTTCGGCATCGCGACCGGCGTACTGGTAATGCTGATACGGCTGTTCGCAAACGTGCCCGAAGGCGTAATGTACGCCGTTCTGGTAATGAACATGACCGTCCCGCTGATAGACCGCTGGACCGTCCCCAGACCCGTCGGCGGACGGGTGCCAGCGAAGAAGTAGTCCACGAATTACACGAAAGTAAAAAGATAAGAAGAAAAAGAAAAAATCCACGAATTACACGAATATAAAAAAGAAAAGAAAGGTAATCGAAGTCTTCTATGACGGAAAGATATGCGGAGAATTCAGAATAGATATTGTAGTTGATGAGAAAATCATACTCGAATTGAAGGCATTGGACGATCTGAACGACAAGCATGTGTCACAGGCGATTTCTTATCTAAAGGCGACCGGACTGAAACTCGCAATATTGATAAACTTCGGCTCAGAAAGCCTCGAAACCCAAAGAGTCGTTCTATAGATGTTGTTATTGCTGTTTTTCTTTAAAAAATTCGTGTAATTCGTGGACTTATTTATGAAGAAAAACTACTTAATTCAGGCTTGGTTGGTTCTGCTGCTGGCGGTGATTTTTGGCGTGGCGCTGGCGTGCGTGGAGAAGGTTACGCGCCCGAGGATCGAGCAGAACGTCAAGGACCTTATCGCCCGCCGGCTGGTGGATATGTTCGGCGAGGGCACGAAAACGGACGAGCCTGTATCTATCAAGTGTGTAATCGCCGGAAGGACGAAGGAAATCCTCTGCTATCCTGCTATCAGGAACGGTAAGACGATCGGCTGGGGCATAAAGGCCGAAGGTCAGGGCTACGATACGCTGACGCTGCTGATCGGAGTGAACGCTCGCGTCGAGACGCTCAAAGGCTATCGCGTCATCAAGAGCCTTGAGACTGCCGGTATCGGCGACAAGATAATGAAGGAAAAGAGCAATTTTTATAAGCAGTTCGAGGGAAAAGACGTTGCTAAACCAATCGAGCCGATCGCGCCGGGGAAAACCCCCGGCCCACAGCAGATTAACACAATTTCGCAGGCGACGATTTCATCCAAAGGCGTAACCAGGACGATTAACGACAATCTTGCCGCCGTTCGCGAGAAACTAATCAGCATGGTGAAGGAGGGCTCTCAACCATGACTGATTCAGCCCTTCCAGGCGCTGCCCGGCGTTTTCGCAACGGCCTGCTCGATGACAACCCGATCTATCGGCAGTTGCTGGGAATGTGCCCGACGCTGGCGGTAACAGCAACACTGGCCGGGGCCATTACCATGGCCGCCGCTACGGCGTTCGTGCTGATAATGGCCTCGGTGGTCGTCGCCCTGCTGAAGAACCAACTCAAGGGACACCTGCGAATTCTGGTCTTCACGCTGACGATTGCGACGTTCGTAACGATTATTGACCGTGTCCTCCAGGCGTACGTTTTCGAGATGAGCCTGCGGCTCGGGTCTTACATACCGCTGATTATCGTCAATTGCATAATCATTTGCCGTTGCGAGGTTTGCGCGTCGCAGCAGTCGGTGGGCGTGGCGATCTCCGACGCCGTCGGCCAGGCGATGGGGTTCCTGGTGGGTCTGACAAGCATCGCCGTCGTCCGCGAAATCCTCGCAACGGGAATGATATTCGAGTCCGTCCGCATCATGCCGGAATGGTGGCCAAACTGGGCGGTCATGCAGGGACCGGCAGGTGCGTTCATAACCCTCGGCCTGCTTATGGGAATGGTGAATTGGTTCTCGATGAGGAAAAAAACATGAGATGTGGGTGGCACGGTCAAGCGGAACGAAGTGGAGCTTGGCCGTGGTATGCGTAACTGGTGACGCCACGGCCAAGTCTTCGACTTGACCGTGCCACCCCAGATAAGACAATGAACATCGTAACCGACATTTTATTTATCGCACTGGCAACGGCGGTCATTAATAACCTGGTGCTGATTCATTTCGTCGGGATTTGCCCGTTCCTGGGTGTTTCCCGGCGGATAGACACCGCCTTCGGAATGGGCTGCGCGGTAACGTTCGTCATCACCATCGCCGGCTCGGCGACCTGGCTTATCAGCCACTTCGCCCTGGTCGAGGGCAGCGCCCTGGTCAATGCAGTCAACTCCGTCGCCGGCAGTCCGGTTGTGAATGACTTGCTGTTCCTCCAGTACATTATCTTCATTTTCGTCATAGCCGGAATGGTGCAATTGGTCGAGATGTACGTTCGCAAGTTTGCCCCGGCCTTGTACAAGGCCCTCGGCGTGTTCCTGCCGCTGATTACCACCAACTGCGCGATCCTGTTCGCCTGCCTGACAATCGCCAAGAGTCCGGAATTGACCGGAAATTTCCTCTTCGCACTGGTCTATAGTTTCTTCGGCGGGATCGGCTTTACGCTGGCGATCGTTCTGATGGCGGGCATACGCGAAGAACTGGAAACAGCCGACATACCCGAACCGCTAAAAGGCCCTGGCATAACACTGATAACCGCCGGCCTGATGGCGCTGGCGTTCATGGGCTTCAAAGGTATGGC
>DAOVFI010000626.1 GCA_030673005.1 Planctomycetales bacterium | reverse complement strand
CGCCTTCCTGATTGGTCGGACCTCCGCCCTTCAGGCGGTGGTCGGTGCAGCGGTTCTGCGGGAAGTTGTAGGTCCGGATTCGCTGGGAGCGGTCTCCCGACCCGACCATGGTCTTTCTGGCGGCGGCGGCTTCGGCGATGGTTAAATCGGGGATGTCCTTTGGGCAGCGATTCGTTTCTAAGTCAGATGGAGCGTCTGGTGGGCCGGCGATTGCGTCCCCTGCCAGTCGGTCGGCCAAAAAATACCGAAAAACAGGAAAAGAAAAGGGAAAAAGAATGAGAAATAGGTAACCGTCCCGGTTTCTCCGGTTTCTCGGTTTCTTGTCCCGGTTTCTTCCCTTCGGTTTCTTTCGGTTTCTTTGCCGGTTGAATCACATCGCCGCGAGGCGTCGGGCCTTTTCCAGTGCGATGAGTGCGGAGACGAGTTCGTCCAGTTCGCCTGAAATGACGTTCTGGAGGTTGAAATTGCCCCCTTCGCCGCCGTCGCCTTTGAGGCGGTGGTCGGTGCATCGGTTTTGCGGGAAGTTGTAGGTGCGGATTCGCTGCGAGCGGTCGCCGGAGCCTATCATGTTCTTTCGTGCGGCGGCCTGGTCGGCGGCCTGGGCGGCGCGGTGGTGCTCATAGACACGCGAGGCTAGGATTCGCCGGCCCTTGGCGCGGTTCTTGTGCTGGCTCTTTTCGTCTCGCATCGAGACGGTGATCCCGGTGGGGACGTGTTCGAGACGGATGGCTGAGGCGACCTTGTTGACGTTCTGTCCGCCGGGACCGCCGGCGCGACTGACGTGCTCGAGGACGTCCTTATCCCAGTCGATTTCGACCTCGATGTTCTCCGGCTCGGGCAGGACGGCCACAGTGGCCGCCGACGTGTGAATCCGCCCCTGCGCCTCGGTCTTCGGGACGCGCTGGACGCGATGACCGCCGCCTTCGTAGAAAAGCCGGCCCCAGACGCCTTCGCCCTTGACGTTGACGATTACCTCGCGGAAGCCGCCGAGGTCTGTCGGACTGGCCGAGAGAACCTCGACCTTCCAGCCTTTCCGCTCGGCGTAGTGCCTGTACATATTCAGCAGGTCGGCTGCGAACAGGGCGGCCTCATCGCCGCCGGTGCCGGCGCGTATCTCCAGCAGGACCGACTTGACATCGTCCTTGTCGCCCATCAGCAGCGATTGCAGGATTTGCTCGAACAGGGCGTCCGCCCGCCCAGTCAGTTCTTCGATCTCCGCCTTGGCCAGGTCTTTGAGTTCGGCCTCTGATTGCGGGTCTTTGAGGATCGTCTGAGCCTGGTCGATCTGCCCGGCCAGCGAGGTGTATCGTCGATAGGGTTCGACGATTCGCCCCAGGCGCGCGTGTTCGGTGGACACCGAGACGATGCGGGCCGGGTCGGTCGCAACCGCCGGGTCGTTCATCTCGGCGACCAATCGGTCGTAACGCTCGGCTGCGGCGTCGAGTCTGGTAATCAGGTTGGGTGAGATTTC
>DAOVFI010000219.1 GCA_030673005.1 Planctomycetales bacterium | reverse complement strand
TCGGGTCTGAGCCTCAGAGCCGAAGGCAAGGTCGAAGACCGGCAGGTAGGTATCGAACAGGGAATTACGAATTTCGAAGTAAAGAAACAAACCGCCATCTGGTTTTAGTTATTTTTTTACTTCGTAATTCATAATTCTGTGCTCAACATTCATTATTCATCCCCGTTCAGGCTGTCGGGTCGGCGCAATTCTGAAAGGTTTTGTGGCATGCCCCCATTTTAGCCGGATTGCTTTCGCCACGGGCTGCCAAGGGCTTATTGTCGTGTTAATCTTCTCAGTCGATTTCTTCCAGGTGTTGGTCGCTGCTGGTGATTCCGCTTCGCTTGTTCATAAGCGCCTCGGTTACCGGCGGCGGGGTCAGGGCGGATACGTCTCCGCCCATCGAGGCAATCTGCTTGATAAGTGATGATGAGGTGAACGCAAAATCGGGTTTGGTCATAATGAAGACCGTTTCCACTCCTGCGACGACGCGGTTTGTCAATGCGACCTGGAACTCGAACTGCAAGTCGCTGCTGTTGCGAATTCCGCGAAGAATGGCCTCTGCCCCGACCTTCCTGGCGAAGTCCACCGTCAGGCCGGCAAACGCCTCGATGCGGACGTCCGGGTGGTTACTGGCGAGCACCTTACAGATAAGTTCGACTCGCTCGTTCGAAGTGAAAAGCGTTTTTTTCTCGGGGTTGGTCCCGACGGCGACGATGAGTTCGTCGAAGAGTATCAGGCCGCGTTGAATCACGTCGAGATGCCCGTTGGTAATCGGATCAAACGTCCCCGGAAAAACAACGACACGTTTTTGATGATCGGCCATGATTAATTCCTCGATAAATCCACGAATTACACGAATTACACGAATTATACGAAAACATCCAGAAAAAAGAAGAACGACTGCCGCCGGACGTACTCTATCTGCTGCGTTTCGGTCGGATAAAGGCGAGCACTGCTGCGGTGATAAGCAGTCCGGTCAGGGCGACGGGTACGAAGGCGGCGCCCTTACCGTCGGTCGGCCCGAAAGAGCCTGCATAGTCCACAGCCAGACCCAGCAGGGGGGCGATAATCGCAGCCGAGAGGCACTTTGCCTGCGACTCGATGCTAAGTATGGTCGCTCCCGCCGCTTCGTCGCCGCCGGCGCTGAATCGTCCGATCTGTATCGGCCGCCAGAGGTTCTGGAGCACTGCCAGGCCCGTAAAGCCGGCAATCGCCACCGCAGGTCCCAGCAGCGCCGCCGATTCGCCGATGCACGCGTCCAGACCCAACCCCGCGGCAATGGCGGCAAAGACCGCCAGGTTCATCCACCACAGGAACCGCGCCCCCCGCTCGGACCCGCCAAGGCGGTTCCGCAGGACGTAGCTCCGCCGGGATGCCAGGCTCTCCAGCAGGTGCAGCGCGACATAGACCACCAGTATCAGCGCCGCGGTTCGCTGAAGGTCGTTCAGGCCGGCCCGTCCACCAGCCAGCAGCGGCAGCGACAGGGCGGTGTACTTGATAATCGGCTGGAGGTAGTCCTTGGCGACCTTGTATGTCCCTTCGAACCCTATCGACTCGACCAGGAGCCGGCGGAGGCGGGGGGCCTTCAGGGCGTTACGGATGACGCCGAACAGGTGTGCGAAAACCTGCCGGATTGAGAAACTCCGTCCGCCCGGCCCGTCGAGGTAGGCGGGATAGCCGGCGAAGTTTATCAGCCCGGCAAGGTACGGGACGATAGTGGCGGCGAACAGGTATCTGTATATCCTGATTCCGGTATCTCCCCGAAAGGCCGAGACGGCGAAGACCGTCGCCGATGCGATGACGATGGAAACGGCAGAGCCCAGTTTCGAGAATGATCGCGTCACGCCGTAGTATCTGACCTTCTCGTCGCTTCGGCCTTCGCGGACGAGGTGGCCGAAGATCATCGCCTTGTGCGTACCGGTGCGGAAGGCGTCGCCCAGTGCGAACAGGCTCATCGCCGCGAAGAAATGCCACACTGCCGTTGAGAACGCAAAGATTGTGAACGAGGCGATGTACGCGCAGAAACTGAATATCATGCATCGCCGCCGGCCCCAGACGTCCGCTAACGCACCGCTGGGGACCTCGAAGATATTTATCAGAATCTCCCGGAAGCCGACCAGCAGCCCGATAGTCGTGAAACTAAGCCCCGCTTCACGAAAAAACAGGATGATGAAAGGGTCGTAGTACCGTTGGTTCTTCAGGAAGCCGTAGAGGCTGAATCGAAACAGCATTTTTGACGAATTTTGCCTGTCTTTCGCATCCATCTTTGTGCTGCAATTCTACACCCTCTTGACGCGGCGCCGCCAGAGACAGATGCGGATAGAAGCGGACCTTCGAAGCGTTGCAAAAACATTCCGGGGGGAATTGTCCGATGATAAAGGTGGGCCTCCGCTGCGCTCCGGCCCACCTTTTCCGTTACAGAAGTGATGTGCTGAAATATCGTTCCGCTCGGTCGGGCAGGATTGTGGCTATGTTTCCTTTGACCTTACGCGACAGTTGTCTTGCGGCCCAGACGTTTGCGCCGCTGGAGACGCCCACGAGCAGGCCGAAGTCGCGCCCGAGTTGACGGGTAGTCTCTATCGCGTCTTCGTCGGTAACCTCGATGATCTCATCTACTATCGACACGTCGAGGATAGCCGGGACGAACCCGTCGCCGATGCCCTGTATCTGGTGCAGACCCGGCTCGTGCCCGAGCAGGGCGGATACGTTCTTCGGTTCGACGGCTACGAGTTTCACGCCGGGGTTGTGCTCCTTGAGGAATTTGCCGACCCCCTGAAGCGTCCCGCCGCTGCCGACGCCGGTAACGAAGCAGTCGATATCTCCCGACATCTGCCGCCAGAGTTCGCGGGCGGTGTTTTCGTAGTGGGCGCGCGGGTTGTCGGGATTCTCGAACTGCTGCGGGACGAAGACGCGCGGGTCCTCGGCGGCCATTTCCTCCGCCCGGCGCACCGCGCCGGGAAGGGTCTCCTCGTCGGGCGTCAGCACCAGTTCGGCGCCCAGGGCCAGGATGATCTTCTTACGCTCCTCGCTCATGCCTTCGGGCATAACGATCCGGACGCGATAACCCTTCAGCCGGCCGACCAGGGCGATGCCTATTCCCGTGTTGCCGCTGGTAGGTTCGACGATAATCGTATCCGGCGTGATCCTGCCGTTGCGCAACGCCCCCTCCAGCATCGCCAGCGCCACCCGGTCCTTGACGCTTCCGCCGGGATTGAGAAATTCGGCCTTGGCGAAAATCTTCTCACCTCTCAACTGCACCACCGGGGTATCGCCGATAAGATCGAGGATGTTGTTTGTAAGCATTTTCGACACTCTCAATTTCCAGTTTACAGAACAGCCTTCAGGAACCCATGAAACGCGCCGGCGGTTTTGCGTATTTCCGATGCGCAGAAGTCCAGCGCCTTGCGGTCTTCGGCGTCCAGATCGATTATGACGATTTCGCTTACGCCGTCGGCGCCGACAGCCGCAGGCAGGGCCAGGCACGTGTCGTGGTAGCCGTATTGACCGTCGCAGACTATTCCGACCGGGAAGACCTTGCGGGTGTCTCGGACAACGGCCTCGACGATCTCGGCGACACAGCACGATGCGGCGTAGTAACTGCCTCGCGTCTTGAGTTTGCCGACGATAACCGCGCCGGCCTGGCGGGTGTCCGTAACGACTTCGCTTATCTGCTCGGAAGTGAGGGTTTCTTCGGCCCGGTTACTCCCGATCCTGGCGTGTTTGACAAGGGGGATCATGTTGTCGTCGTGAGTTCCGATGACGATCCCATCGACCGAATCGGCGGATACGCCGGCGGCTTCGGCGAGGAAGAAGCGAAACCGCACCGTATCGAGCGTACAGCCGAGGCCGATAACTCGCATTTGCGGATATTGCTGCTTCATGAACCAGATGAGACTCTCGGCCGGGTTGGTTACGACCAGTACAACGGCATGCGGGCAGAAGCGCATAATGTCGGCGGCGGTGCTTTGCAGTGCGCCGAGGTTCTCCTGGAGCAGGTCCTTGCGCCGCATACCCGCCCGGCGTGGTGCGCCGGCGGCGATGACAACGACGTCGGAACCTGCCAGTTCGTCGAAGGATCGGCAGGCGGTTACCCGCGAGTCGGAATGGAAAAAGCATCCGGCGTGATTGATGTCCATTGCCTTGCCGAAGGCGAGGTCCTCGATAATATCGTACAGGAATACGCTTCCGAGCCGGCGTGCGGCAATGGCGGCGGCGCCGGCAGAGCCGACGTTCCCGGCGCCGACGATCGAAATCTTTGGACGTTCCGTCATTTTTCCGAAATATCCTCCTGTACGATAATTTACAACTAAATGGTGTTTTTACCTATCGACTCAAAGGTGCTTATATATTGCTTATATATGAATAATCGTTGTAACTTTTCCTTCTGCAATTATATCGTCTTTCCGTCGGAAAGTGTCGAGAGGCATTGCACAATATGCGGGAAGAAGCCCAGCCATTCGAATGGCTGGGTTTAGAGCCACAATTGGCGCGCCGCTTTTTGCTGCGCCTCTTAAATAAAGCGACCTAATACTACAGCGCAAAGTATAACGAAATCGTTACAAGAAAGAGCGTTCAGCGTTCAGCTATCAGCAATCAGCCAACAGATATGGGCGCCTGACGTACATCGGGTATTTTGAACGCTGACCGCTGATTGCTGATTGCTAAACGCATTGCTGTAACAACTGTCGTTACCACATATTAGCGGCTTTACGCGTTATTACGTCGCGCTGTAGTACTAATCATGGTTGCCGGATTGGCCGAAAATATATAAAATAACAGGATTATCCGCAGACATTTCGTGACGGGTTTGTATGCTCGACGACGGGCAGAGATGCCGAAGGGGCACAGGGTCGGATTTTACAGTTATCCAAACCAGTGGATTGGATGAAGTCTCCCGATGACCGA
>DAOVFI010000173.1 GCA_030673005.1 Planctomycetales bacterium | reverse complement strand
TGACGATGATACCATCAAACTGCAGACCGTGAGTTACACCGAGGTGTCCGACACCTTCAATCGCGCGACCATGATCGATGCAGGGGCGGACAAAATCCTCGATTCGAGCACGCCGTTCGTGAATGGTGATGTCGTAACCTACCGCCCGGCCGAGCCGCGTAACTTCATCTCGACTTTTGTCGATGCGGTCATTACTTTCGATGACCCGGCCACCGAGGAATATGAGTTCGATACGGTGTCGGACGGCTCGAACGTGGGCCGGATCTACCTGCCGGGTCATGGGTTCAGCAACGGTCAGGCGGTTATCTACAATGCACTTGACGGATACACCATCCCGGGACTTACCAACGGCGGTACGTATTACGTCATCAATGGCGGGGCTTTCAAAGGTGGTACGCCACTGGGAGCGGCATATTGGTACAACACAGATTACATCCGTCTGGCAGCGTCGCCGGATGACGCCATCGGCCGCGATGTGAATTCGGATCCTGATGTGCTCGATTACGATGCTCCTGAACCTATCGATCTTCCGTACCGGTCGTATAACTTCGATACCGGCTATGGCTTCGAGGGGCACTCGCTGATCGGCAAAGGCGAGCTGCCGCTCGGTAATCTTGTGGACGGACGGGCCTATTACGTCGTCCAGAAGGATTCAGCCGGTTACAAACTGGCGACGGATGCGGCCGGATTGAGCATCGTCAATCTTTATTTGGGCGGCAACACAGAGAGCGGTACCCATACCCTGGTCATAGAAAGCATCGACCTGACCGACTCCGGTCCGTCGAGCGGCCAGACGCTGGTCTATGACATTACCAGCGACTCGATTTCAGGCATTTTCGACGGTGTCGGCGGAGCCGCGGGCTTCAATGTTCCTTCTTCTGCCGACGGCGTGGTGACGGGTTCGGCTGGCGGTACGTCGATCGGTGTTCTTTTCAACAACAAGGGGGCCCAGACCTCATCGAACCATGTCGTCACGACGAAGTTGACGGTCAACGCCGGCGCCATGCTAAAGGGGAACGACGTCCTGCTGAAGACGGACAGCCGCATGGCTTCGGTAGCGGTTGCCGACGGCGGCGGCGGCGGATTCATCTCGCTGGATAACGCTCAGGCCACTGCGAACGGCACGAACAAGAGCGAGATCAAGATCCTTACAGACGCCGGTATCGAGGCGCTGAACGATCTGACGGTCTCGGGTAACCTCACCTCCTACGTTTCCAGCGATGCCGAGTCCACGAGCGGGGGCTTTGTCTCGGGCGGTGGTGGAACGGCCACATCGACCTTGAAGTTCGGCATCAAGCAAACGATCGACGGTGACCTGACGGCCGGCAATGCGCTCGTGGTCGAGAACAAGGTCGACAACAATGCTTCGGCTAAGGCCGAAGCCTATGGCGGCGGTTTCGGCGTCAGCACAAATGTGCACGCGACTGCGACGGTCCAGAAAGCGACCGATTTCGTCGGCGCCATGATCATTCTGAACGACGACGCCGACCTTCTTGCCCAGGCAGTCACGATCAACTCCGATGTCGTGCGCAACCGGGCAAGCGCGAACACCAATACGACGGCTGGGGGAGCCGGAGGTTCGGCCAAAGCATATTCAACTGCGACGATCGACAGCGACAATGAAGTGGTGTTAAATGACGGCGTGAACATCACCGGCAACGAGTCCATAACTGTTCAGGCAGTTTATTCCAACACCAACAACCGGGCCGCGGCCAAGTCCCGGCTCTATGCAATCGGCGGCTCGACCCGCGCGAACGCCACCAATGAAGTCACCAACGATGTCAAGATTGAAGGCCATTGGGAGGCGGTCCTGCGCACCGCGGATCTGGATGTGAACGCGCTTGATTTTAATGTCTCGAACAGTCGCAGCCGCAACCCGGGCGGTTTCTATATCGGCCCGGCCCGCAGAGGCGGGGGAGACCCCGTGACAGACCTGACCCGCGACATTTTCTGGGAATCACACGTATACCTGCTGGGCGAGCCCAATCCATATTTGCATATTGACAAGGAGGGCGTGATCCAGGCCCTGACGAACATCGACTTCCTCGGGGTCAATGCGGACAGAAGCGTGGGACAAGAGTTGCTATGGGTAGAAGAGCCTAACAAACAGGTCGTGCTGGACGACATTATCTTTGATAAGGCCGGCGATGCGACCTTCTGGGCCAGTGCTGATGCGGATTACGGTTCGGTCGGCCGTATCTGGGGCAATGAGGGATTGATCGAGAGCCAGCGGAGCTGGGATTACGTCACCATTATCAATGAATCCGAATGGGATCTGGTCGTCAACCACATCGACGCCATCGACGGCGGCGCAGTGGTCAAGGTGCAGGTGGACGACATCAAGTATGACGGAGAAGGCTCCGGCAACAACACCTCGAACACCGCCGACACTGTCGGTGATACCTTCGAGTTCGGCCTGAATCTGTTCTACCCGCAGACCGAAGTGCGGATCCTGAACATGGATCATGCGCTGGTAATGCCCGATGATCCTTATACGCCGCCGGCGTTCAACACCACGGCGCTGGGCGAGCCTGACAGCGACATCATCCTTCTGGGCGGGATCGAGAACACCTTAGGCCACACTTACATCATCAACGAGCGCGGCAATATCCGCGTGGATGAGCCTGCCCTTGTCGTCGATGATCAGGATTTCCCGAGCTCCAACAACCCGATCGAAAATCCGATCTTCGACGAAGCCCTGATTCGGACCAACACGCTGCTGGTTCAGGCGACAGGTGACATCGGCAACCAGTCCGCCACGGACAATCCGTACAGCGGCACCGACGGAGACCGGGTCCGCAAGGCGCTGGAAGTGGAGCTGATGCGGATCGACCATGCCGTCAACTACGACGACGGGATTGAACTCAAGGAAGTGTCGCTAGTGGCCGAGGCCGGCGGCGACGCCGTGCTCGACATCACGCTGCATGACCGGACGCTGGCTCCGATTAGCAGCACGCTTCTCGACGTTGAAATCGAGCGTATCACGGCGGGTGACGACGTGGATGTCGTCATCAACGACAGCAAGGCTGGCAACACGCCGTCCACGCTGACCGGCGTGACGGTACAGACCTTCGATCCGCCAGATCTGGTGCACCCATTGGAAGGTACAGATGATCCATACGACCGCACTGGCAGTTTCTTTCGGTACTGGAGCCCGGATACGGAGGGGGCCGATCACTATTACGACTTTATCGCGCGGTCGCTGAACACCACGGCAACCGAGGTGGACAGTACCTATACCTTCGTCGAAGTTCGCGCGGGTGACGACATCGACATCGGCCACGTGACGACGACCGACGACTATCCCGGCGGCCTGCCGGGAGAAGAGAACCGCAGCTACCGCACCACGGATATTTCCTACGCTGTACCCGATCCGAATCCGGAGAATATCACGAATATCACGGTGACGCCTGCGACGTCTTCAACCACGGTCAACTTCATCATGTTCGATGACGTCGACTGGTCGGCCGGCACCCCCGTCGACGAAGACGGCGGTGGTGAACAGATTTTCCTGACCACCAACGGCTTCATCCAGGCGCAAGAGCTGACCGGTGACATGCTGGTGGGTCACATCCACTCGACCGACAGCGACGTGACACTGTGGTCGGGTGGCAAGATCCTCGATGCCGACGGCACCGACAGCGTGGACGTCACCGGCGTGAACATCACCATGTATTCGGGTGTGGCCACCGGGGCTTACAACGATATCCTTGACTCGACTGACGATGGGCTGACGGATGGCGGGCTGACGATCCCGAACGGAAAGTCAAACCCAACGACGGGCGGAATCGGCATGTCGAACGACTTCCTGGAAACCAACGTCGACCGCAACGACAGCACTGCTGATACCGGGGCCAACCTCGACGCCTACGACACCAATGCGCCGACCAACACCGGCATCTACATCGACGAGTTGACCGGCGATCTGCGTGTCGGCCAGGTAGAGACCGGCTTGGACGTGTCGTTGCGCACGGTGGACGGCTCGATCGTCGACAGGCCTGAGGACGGGGTGGAAGATAAGACTATGGCCGACATCATCGCCCAAGCGGTCGATCTCGATGCCAACGGCCTGAATGCCAGCATCGGAGAGAGCGGAAACGATCTAGATATCAACTCTCGTCATGACAGCTCGGGTTCGGAAGCATTCGGAACCGTAGACCTGAATGCCGAACTGAGTGATGTGGCGCTGGAGGCTTATCAGGACATCTTCGTCAGCGAGACCGAGAGGGCGCTGCGTCTGGCCATGGCCCATGCACTTTACGGCTCGATTCGCCTGACCGTGCGCGAAAGCTCGGCGACGGAAGAGAACCTCTTCCTGGTGGATAGTGGTGTGGCGAATTTTGCCGAATCCGACAATCGGAATCCGGGATTCCAGGACGACCACCTGCGCGACATTTTGAACGGCACGATTTTTGCCGAGCGCGGGTCCGTCACGCTCTATGTGGCAGACAACATTGCCTTTGACGCCAATGCCGACGTGATGGCCGCTAACAATATCGACATTTACGGCGATGCCGACTTCATCGACGGGGCTAACCAGTTCAGCAACGAAGATGGCGGCTACGGCTCTAACATGATCCTGCGCGGTCGGATAATTGCCAATGCGGATGTGACCTACGGTAAAGATGGGGTCAATGTGACCGGCGACCCGGCCATGGGCACAGCAATTCCGACATACACTGCACCGGGCGGTGTGATGACCCAAATCTTCGGTAATGACGATGTCGATACGATCCAGTTCGGCGATCCGACCGGATCTACCGGCGAAACTACTATAAACAGCGACGGCTACATCTTCCTGGGTTCCAAGACCCGGGCTTATGGCAGCCAGGATAAAACCGACTCCACCGGTAATGACGGTGAGGATCAGTTCCACGTTTACTATCTGCAAGATACGGCGACGGTCACATCACCGGTGAGCGAATACTACGATCCTTTCTCCGATAGCATTGTGCAACTACCTGTCAATTCAGAAACAGGGCTGCCTCTGATCGATCCGCAACACACCCTGACCCTGGACGGACAGGCGGACACCGACTACTACGAGGTCCACACACTCGGCTCGAACGGTGAGGACAACCGGAACTATGTCATCAATGTGCTGGATACCGGCGATGCGAATGACGGGGTTGATGAGATGACGATCTTCGGACTCGACAGTCCGGATTCCGGCCTGCAAGCTGGTGGCCAACCGTTCCCGACGGACGACATCTTCCTGATGCGGGCGGCTGCCTACCTGCCGAACGAGACGGCGGACCGGCCGGGCTATGTTGCCTTGCTGCATGGCAATCTTGATGAGTACCAGGACATCGTGCAGAACAACGAGGAAAGTAACGAAGTCCAGCGGATTAACTATGACACCGGCCTGAACGGTCGCTTGATTGTCGAGGGCCGGGGCGGCAACGATGCCTTCTTCGTTGACGACACGACGGTGATTACGTCGGTCGACGGCGGCGCTGGTGACGACACCTTCCAGATCGGCCAGATCTTCGGCGCCCAGCGCGATATTGCCGATGGCGGCCTGCTCGCGCAGGATGTCTTCCCCGAGCTCGTGGCCACGACCCGCGGCTGGCTGTCGCCGGGCTCCTCGTCACCGTTGGTGGCCCAGGGAGGAACGGGCAACGACGAATTCCGCGTCTACTCGAACCAGGCTGAGCTGCGGCTGGAGGGTGATGACGACAACGACCTGTTCATCGTCCGCGCCTTTGCACTGGCGGCTACGACCGACTTTGACTGG
>DAOVFI010000696.1 GCA_030673005.1 Planctomycetales bacterium | reverse complement strand
CCGGATCAATCATCTTGAGCAACTGTTTGGCCCGAACCACTTTCGGGTCGTTCGGGTATTCACGAATGAATTGTTCGAGTGTCTTTCTCGCAGCGGCCTCGTCGTCGAGCGCCTGAAACTCCAGTACGGCCTTGGTGTAATAAGCGCGACCGACGGCCGGTCCGGCGGGGAACGACTTGATGTACCGCCGACAGTAATCGTAGGCCTGCTTGTAACGCTCTTTTTCCTCGGCAAGGTGCGCCAATCCAAGCATCGCCTCGCCTTCAGCCAGCGGGTCGCCGGAACCCAGTTTCAGGGCCTTCTTGAGGGCTTTGTCGGCGTGAGCCGGCTTCGTGAACATCAGCGCCTTTCCCCTCGCCAGGTGAAGCCGCCCCGGAGGTGCGCCGGCGGGGAGTTTCCTGACCGGTATTTTCAGCAGTTTGTCAATGGCAGGGACCGCCTCGGCGCGGGTGGAAAGTTTCAACCGAGCCTGCATAGCCTTCCACTGCGCCGCTGCATCAGCGGGCTTAGCGCCGGCAGCCTTCCAGTAATTCAGCGAATACTCAAGCCTCCCAAGAAACGCCGAGGCAGGGATGATGCAGCCGGGGATGCTGTCCAGTAATTCGCCCCTCGGCGTGAAGACCCGCGTCAGCGGCGTTTCGGCGACGCCGGTCTTTGCGAAGCGTTTTCTTCCCTTGGCAGTGGTGATGTCCAGTTTCACCGCCGAGAAAGACGCCAGGAACCGCCTCACCGACGCCCGCTTCAGCGCCAAGCGCTCGAATGCCTGGCAGGCGGGCGAAGCATCCTCCATATAGATTACCAGCAGGAGTGTGTTATCTTTTTTCGCCTGTTCGGCAGCGTCCTTATATCGATTGTGCCAGTGGACCTGCGGTATTACCGGCGCGGTTGCAGTCGTCGGCGCTGATGCCGGTTCGGTTGTTCCCGCACCTGCGGGGAACGGAGACCGCCACAAAACCAAGACAAAGATAATCACCGTTACCCCAGCTGAAAATTTCACCAGATGAATCCGCCTCATTTAATTCGCTCCCGCATTACCGGCCCGGAAAGACAACATTATAGTAATCGGCCCGCGGAAAGTCTGCAATGGAGTAGTAGTCGGTAGGCTGGGACGGAGCGAAGCGGAGTCCCACCTTTCTCTGGAATGACGGGGAAAAAAGGCAAAAAGTAGGTTAGCGTTCCCTATTTCCCATAAATACTATAGTTGATTATGCTG